>JAFVTX010000039.1 GCA_017503015.1 Fibrobacter sp.
CGGGTGGACATTGCCGAAAACGACACCACCTTTCTGGTTGAAAAAGAGGACATCAAGAAATACGACCCGCCCTACGTGATTACGGACAACGAATACATTTACCATATCAAGTCCCCCAAGAACCCGAACGAAAAAACGCAACAGTTGTTGCTGGATTACTTGAACGACTTTGAACATGCGGCCCGGCGTTTTGATCACATGAGTCCAGAAGATGTTCAGAATTGGCTGTCCATGGAAGATTTTCTGCCTTTTTACTGGATTCAGGAATTTTCCAAGAACGAAGACGGTAACTACGCCCGCAGCGTGTTTTTCACTTGGGAAAAGGGCGGTCCTGTCCGTTTTGGCCCCTTGTGGGATTTCGATCTTGCTTTCGGCAACGCCTCCCGGGAAAAGAACAAGCCTGCAGATGGCTGGTACATCCGGAATTACCGCTTGTACAGCCACATTTTTTGGAGCGACTGGATAAAGGGCGAAGCCAAGGCTTACTGGCTGGAACATCGTGAAAAATTCCGCGCCCTTATAGACAGCGTTCCTTTGTACCGAAAGCAAATTGAAAAGGCCGTAGAGAACGAATACCGCCGCTGGCCCATTATTTCCAATACAGAAAACTGGGCGCTGAAGGACCCTTACGAATCTTACGACGAGGGCGTGCAGACGATGGTCCAGTGGATGCGGGAACGTTTCGACTGGATTGACAAGAACCTATAGGACTTGCCCTTCTTGGTCCAGCTTGGTCCGTTCGTCGTACAGGCGCTTTGAAATCTGGCAGAAGGCCTTGACTACCACAGGGTCGAAATGCTTGCCAGCCCCTTCGGTAATGATTTCCATGGCCTTTTCGTAGGTGAAAGGCTTCTTGTAAATGCGTTCGGCCACCAGGGCGTCGAACACGTCGGCTACCGCCATGATTCTTGCCGACAGCGGAATGTCTTCGCCCGAGATGCGGTTGGGGTAGCCCGAACCGTCCCATTTTTCGTGGTGGAAGAGAGCCATCTCGATAGATTCCTTCAGGTAATCCTCGTCCATGGTGTCGCCGGCGTTTTCTTCGATCTTCACCAGGATGTTCTTGCCTTCGGTGGTGTGGCTTTTCATGATGGTGAATTCATCGTCGGTGAGCTTGCCCGGCTTGTTCAAGATCAGGTCGGATACCGCAATCTTTCCGATGTCGTGGAGCGGCGCGGAGCGTTTCAGCTTTTCGATGTATTCGTCGGTGAGAATGTCCTTGAATTCGCCTTCGGCCTGGAGTTCCCTTGCAATGGCATCCACGTAGTGGGCTGTTTTCTTGATGTGGTTTCCGGTGCTGGTATCGCGGGCTTCCACCATTTCGGCGAAGTTCTCGATAATTTCGTCTTGCATGCGGGTAATGCGTTCGGTCTGTTCCTGCAGCTGCTTGATGTAATCCAGGGATTCGTTGCCCATCTTGAGGAGGGCCGTGTGCAGGTGCTTGATTTCGTCTTGGGAATGAATGTCTAGCGTGCTGAGGATTTCTAGACCCTTGTCCTTGTCGGTTCCCAAGTTGTAGGCGAACTGGGACGAGGCGTAGGCCATGCGGTTGATGGGCCGCACGATTCCGCTTTTCACCAGCTCGACGATGATGCTCATGATAATCAGGGAAAGGCTGAAGAACAGGGAGAAGAACTTGATAAAGAAGGAGGCGTCGTCTTCTAGAATTTCTTGCATGGAAATGTCGGCGGCCACGTAGGCGGAGGTCTTGTGCAGGGAATCCTTGATAGGCTTGTAGATGGTCAGGAGCCAGCCGTAGGTATCGTCGGAGATGATGGGCTCGATGGTGTCGCCCTTGAGGAGCGCCGGCAGGTAAGGCTCGAAGCTTGGGTCAAAAGGCAGGATTTCGCCGGGCTCGCTGGTTTCTTCGCCACTTTCCTGGGGCGTGTCGAATACCGCATGGCAGCCGTCTTTTTCAATCTTGTAAACATAGAGGTATTTTGTCTGCGGGAAACTCTTCTTGAGTTTCTTCAGTTTTTCTTCTGTGTCTGCGTAGCCGTCGGCTTCGCGACCGCTTGTGAGGAATTCGTCTATGCGGTTACCGTCAATGAACACGCTGGCCGCCTGGGTTACCCCGTTGGCGATATCGGTAAACTTGTCGATGGAAACCTTCTGGTACAAGAAATAACCGATGGCGCAGGCAAGTGAACCAAGCAGCAGTTCTGCCACGATGACCATGGCTACTACCCTGCGGAGCAGGGAACGCCCGGTGGTGGCGGCCAGTTCATCGACGTTGGGGTCGATATGGAAGGTGTCGTTGCAGGCAAAGCGTATCTTGCGTGGGATCCAGCGGTAGAGGAGTACTGCCGAAATGACCACGATGCCCTTGTCGAAAACGTCGATGATGATGTCGGCCAGAAGCTGGGACCAGAAATCGGGGAGACCGCAAGTGTCTCGGAGGGCAATCGCGAAAGGCGCAGAAATGCCTTCGCCGATGCTGTAACCGTACAGGAAATAGGTGAGTATGGACCCGAGACCGCCGCCGATGAGGGCGAAGGTGAAAATCACCACCAGAATCTTGGGAATGCTCAAGAAGAATTTTTTCTGGTAGAAAAGGTAGGCGCATCCGGCGATAAGGACGTTGATGACGCCGTAGTAGAGGGTAACGGCATCGGACAGTCCGTTGATGGCGTTGGAGATGAAACCGACGATGACGGCGGCCATGTTTCCGCACATCATGGCGGTAAGGATTGTGCCTAGGCAGTCAAAAAAGACGGGCAGTTCGAAATGGGTGACGATTTTTGCCGGGACAATGTTCAGCAAAAGACCGACGGTGATAAAGAGAATCGCCTTCGCCAGGTAATGGATTGTCTTCTTCTGAAATTTCATGAACCCGTCCCTTTTACAGATCCAGTACAGCTTAGAGCCCCTGAATTTCAACAACCTTCTTGTTGTTTGTCGCTCCCGTCACCACGGATACATCCCGCTTGTGGACTCCAAAGTGCTTTGCCAGAAGTTCACAGATGGCCTCGTTGGCGGCTCCATCTACGGGCGGTGCCTTGACCTCTACCTTGTAGCTGCCGTCGGGGTTTCCCGTGACGGATTCCCGCTTGCTTCTTGCATGTACCTTGATGTTTATCTTCAAGGGAGGCCTCTTTTATTAGCCGATGACGTTCCCGGTAGGCATGGCAGGGGCAGGCCTTCTGGCGGGTGCCGGTTCGGCCAATTCCCGCTGGTCGTTTTCCATGGCAGAAAGCAGGTCCTCTTGCCCGCGGATGAGCGCCCGGCACCGGATAAAGTAGTTGGTGCGGATCTGCTTCAGCTGTTCGATTTCGGCCCGCAGGTCCTCGGCGCTCTTCTTGGTGTTCTCCACTTCCTTGATTGCCCGTGCCTTGGCTTCGGCGATAATCAGTTCCGCCTCTTTTTCGGCGTTGGCCTTGACCTCGTCCACGGTCTTTTGCATGGTGACCACGGCGTCCTGGATGGTCTTCTCGATTTGGCGGTAGTAGTTGACCCGTTCCTCGGCGATTTTCAGGCGTTCTGTGAGGTCGGTGCGGTTCCTGGACATTTGTTCGAAAGCGGTAGCCGCCGTCTCGAGGAATGCCTTGACTTCGTCGGGGTCTATGCCGCCGAAGTTCTTTTTGTGGAATGTCTGGTTGCGGATATCTAACGGGGTCAGTTCCATACACTACCTGCTAAAAAATGTAAGACTTTACTTTCAATAATATAACAAAGTTATGATAAAGGGGGCGAAACCCTTCCAAATTGGAAGATACATTTTATATTATGTTTTCCTTTTTTGAAAAAAAGAGTGTAATTAGGGGTAAATTAGGGACGATAAATCAATAAGATGATCGGTAAACTGAAAAAATTCCTGCAGCGGCAGGACTCCCTGGAACGGACCCTTTTCTGGGTGTTCCTGGTGATTGTGTTGGCGGCAAGCGTTGCCTCCACGGTTTTTACCATATATGAGCAAATTAGCCCGGTGACTTCGGCGGTGTGCTTGCTGACCAGCGTTATCTGCGCCATTTTGGCAGTGGTGGCGGTCAAGACCCGTATGTATAGCGTCTGCTATGTGGTCATGTGCCTTTTGCTCAGCTGTTTCTTGCTGCCCATGCTGTTCTTCTTGTGCGGCGGGTTCAATTGCGGCATGACCCTCTACTGCCTTACTGCGGTGTTTCTTTGTGCCTATTGCCCCGGCAAGAGCAAGTGGGCGGTGTTTGTGCTTTCTATGCTCGCTTTCGAAATCGCCTTTGTGCTTTCGGAACTTTACCCTGAGTATGTGGTGGCCCTGGACCACCAGGCGGCTTTCATCGACATCCTGGTGTCTTTTTTTATTACGGGTGTGGTGGTCTTTATCATCAATTCCTTCGCCCTCTATTCCTACAATACCGAACGGAAGGGCCGCGAAGAAATGCTCAAGCGCCTGGAGTTTTTATCCAAGAGAGACTCCAAGACAGGGCTTTTCAACCGTGGCTACATGACGCACTTCTTGGAAAGTGTCGTGTGGCTGCAGCGGGAGGAATACTACCTGCTGCTCCTTGACATGGACGATTTCCGCGAGGTAAACGCCAGCTACGGCCAGGTGTTTGGTGACCAGGTGCTATGCGACGTGGCGAAGTTTTTGATTCAAGAGCGTGACGACCGGATTGGGGAATGCTGCGGCCGTATGGACGGGGAACTGTTCATGTGCGTGCTCCGGGCCGATTCAGAGCTGGAGGCTTATGCCCATGCCGAGCGGATTCGCGAGGGTATTGCTGCGCTCCGTTGGAACAGGTTCCCCGACGCCTCCGTTACGGTGTCCGGCTGCTTTATCGCCTGCGGCGACAGGAACTATAGCCACTTTTCCCAGTTCCTGGTAAAGGCCGAAGAGGTGCTGTACCTGGCCAAGACCGAGGGCCGGAACAAAATAAGGAAGATGTCGTAACCATCGATTGTCATCCCCACGCTCCAATTTGTCATCCCCGCGCTCCAATTTGTCATCTCCGCGCTCCAATTTGTCATCCCCGCCCTCCAATTTGTCATCCCCGCGCAGGCGGGGATCTCCTTGCTGTAAAAAGATTTAGCGTTAGCGCGAATGTTGATAAGGTGTTGATAAGTTGGCCAAAACGCGTTGTTTTGGCCTTTTTTGCTTAAAATTCCCGTACTTCGGGATAAAACACCTTGATTTATGGGGTATTTTTGCTAGATTTGGGACTCAAAAATTTTGAATTTCGACTAGAAAGGTTTTATCATGAAAAGAACATTCCAGCCTCATAACCGCAAGCGTGCCAACAAGCAGGGTTTCCGCGCCCGCATGGAAGACCGTTGGGGTCGCGCCGTTCTTAGCCGTCGCCGCGCCAAGGGCCGCAAGCGCCTGACCGTCAGCGACACCATCTATAAGAAGTAAGTCTGGGGGTGGCTCATCGCCGCTCTGCGTTCTTATAGGCTGCCGAACCAGCCCGCTTACCGAACAGTGGCCGTCCAAGGCAAGTTTGTCCGAGCATCGTCATTGACCATGCGTTGGATAGAGAGCCCGGACGGTTTTTGTCGTTTCTGCTTTTTGGCGAAAAAGAAAAACGGTAACGCCGTTTACCGCAATAAGTGCCGGAGGATTCTGCGGCCTTTGTTTTTTGGAATGGTCCCGAATATCCAGAAGCCGGTGTGGGCCATGGTGGTGGTGACCGTGGGCCAGCAGGAACTGACCTCCGAAAAGCTCCGGGAGTCCGCCTACAAGATTTTCCGCAAGATGGAATGGACCTGCCCGGAGGCGGTGGACGGCGATGCTTGCGAAGCTTGAGAGGGCCGTCGTGGCGGTGCTGATTGCGCCTATTCGGCTGTACCAGCTGGTGCACCCCTACTTCTTTCACGGGGTCTGCCGGTTTCAGCCCACCTGCTCCAGCTATGCTATCGAGGCTCTGCGGGTACACGGACCCTTCAAAGGTTTCTATCTTGCGGTTTTTAGAATTTTGAGATGCAACCCCTTCTGCAAGGGCGGCTACGACCCGGTGCCCCCTAAAAAGGAAAAGACATGAACAAGAATTCCCTAATAGGCTCCATCTTGATTGCGGCAATTGTCATCTGGTGGATGACCATGTCGTCGAACAACGCGAAGCAGCAGGCCGAAGCCCAGGCAAAAGAAAAAGAGGCTGCCGCCGCCATGGAGGCCGCTCGTGCCGACTCCGCAGACCAGCTGGTGCTTGGCGACAAGACTCCGGAGCTGAAGGCTGCTCCGGTTTTGGGTGATTCGGAATCCGGAGTTCGGAATTCGGAATTGGATTCGGGAAAAGTTGCCGTTGCTGACAGTGCGAAGGTCGCTGCTGCAGACTCGTCTGTTGCCGACAGCGCTCAGGCTGCCGAAGCCCCGAAGGTCGTGGAACCCCGCACGGTGACGGTGGAGACCGACAAGTTTATCATGACCCTCAGTAACAAGGGCGCCCGTGTCCAGAGCGTGATTGTGAAGGCCCTGCCTGACAGTGCTGGAAATTTCCCGGAAATTATCCAGGATACGGCTCTGGGTGCCTTGGACCTGAAACTGGGCAAGGCGGACCTGACCGATGCCCTTTTCGACCTGGGTGACACTCCCGAAAAGATCAAGGTGGAAAACGATGTGACGGTGCAGTTCACCTTCACCGACGCCAGCGGCAAGCAGGTGATTCGCAGCTACGGCTTTACAAAGTCCGGAGTGGCGGTGCGTCAGGTGAACCGCTTTGTGGGGTTCAAGCCGGCCGATTACGAACTGTCCTGGAAGGGCGGCATGAAAGAAACCGAAGTCATGCCCAAGGGCAAGAGCTTTGGCGGTGCCAGCTATTTCTTTAGCGAGGTGATTTTCAAGAACAGCGAGATTACGGAGCGCGAGACTTTCTCCGACGCCATGACCTTTGACAACGCCAACTACTACTGGGTGGGCATGCGCCGCAAGTACGTGGCCCTGTCGGTGCAGTTCGACAAGCCCGTTCCGGTGAAGGTGAACGCGAAGCACATCGATGTGGCCACCGAAGGCAATCCCGATCCGGGAACCTACAGCCTTACCATTGCAGACGGTATCCGTGGCGATTCTCTGGCCTATAACTTCATGGTGCTCCCGCTCCAGTGGGACGAGGTGGAAGCCCTTGACCAGGGTTACGAGAAGATTATCGTTACAGGTTCCAAGTGGTTCCCCGGTTCCAGCGTCTGGTTCGTGTGGATCTGCAAGTGGCTGTTGAAACTCCTCAAGTTCTTCTATTCCATTATCCCGAACTACGGTGTGGCCATTATTCTTGTGACCTTCATTGTTCGCGCCTTTACTACGCCCTTTACGGTAAAGCAGCTCAAGTCCACACGCGCCATGAGCAAGCTCAAGCCCCAGCTGGACGAAATCAACGTGAAGTACCGTAGCGATCCGCAAAAGAAACAGGCCGCCATCATGGAACTTTACGCCAAGAACGGCGTGAACCCGCTGGCCAGCTGCACGGGCGGGTGCTTGCCCATGCTTATCCAGATGCCTATATTCATGGGCCTGTTCTTTGTGCTGGGCCGCGCTATCGAACTCCGCGGTATGCCCGCCTTCCTCTGGATTACCGACCTGAGCAAGAGCGACGTGGTGTGGAGCGGATTTTCGATTCCCTTCGTGATGCCCGCAGGCCTTGCCATTCTCCCCTGGATCATGGTGGTTACGACATACTTCCAGACCAAGGTGACTATGAGCGGTAGCGCCGGCATGGACCCCGCCCAGCAGAAGATGATGACCTGGATGATGCCCGCCATGATGTTCTTCTTTAGCGCGGTGATGCCTTCGGGCTTGGTGCTCTACTGGATTGTGTCCAACTTCTGGAGCATTGCCCAGTACAAGTTCATCAACCGGGGCGTGATGGCCCAGGGCAGCGAATCGTCCAAGCTCAAGGGCAAGGACGTCCAAGACGCAAAGATCGTAAAATAATCGCCAGAGGTTTTTCCCACAGACGGTCTGCCGTCCGGCGAATCCCCCCCGCTACGGGAGAGGGCAGCCACTCCTCTTTGAAATCAGGAGCGAATCCGCTCTTGATGATTAGTTCGTGGTAATTTGTATTTAGTGCATCTCCGGATTGGTTCTTTATAAAGAACATTTTTTCTTTCATGGAGAATCGGTGCTGTAATAATTTACGTTTGATAAATCCGGCACCAGCGGCAATGAGTTCTGGATAGGCAAATAAAGCGTTTTGTCTTGTAGGGTATAGAGCTTCGGTTCGAACTTCGGCATCATCGAAAGCATTTGCCATTCCGATTTCCAGGCGGTGCACCACATCGTAGAATGTTTCCTGTTCTGGAGTTTCCAGTAGGTGCATGTAGAAAGCGCCTAAAGCTTCTGGTTTGAGATAGAGAAAATAGCTTTGCAGGTGCGGTCGGACTTCTTTGCTTTGGGTAAGGGAAACGGCGTCGGCATCGCTGCGCTCCGCACGGTCAAAAAACTCCTGGAACCGGTTCCGATAATAGACGATGGAGTCGTTCATCAGCACCAGTCGCGAAATGCCGCTGAGGGTAGTGAAATTCCCCTTGCCGTTGGCCAAGTCCTTAAGGAACCTTCGCCACATGCCAAAGTCAAAGCCGTGGTTTTCGGTGAGGTACAGGAAAATGTTCCGCTCTTGCAGAAATGCAAGGGTTTCCGGAGAAAGTTCCCGCTTGTTGGTCAGCAGTACAACACGGAATGGTGTTTCGGACAGATGCTGTAGCGCAAAACGCACATAACCGGGCAAATCCTTGCCGGTCTGGTAACTTGCGTACAGGACGATTCTGCTGTTTTGCATTGTTCTGTTGTCATGCCCGCGCAGGCGGGCATCTCCTTGAATTACCGCCTACCGCTCCTGCCTCGGCCTCCGCGGCCGCGGGCAAGCTTTTCACCGTAAGCCTTGGGGCCTTTGGCCTTGGAACTCTTGTCGCTTATGGTCTTGCGGGGCTTTTCCTTGCGGGAACTTTCCCTGCGGGAGCCGCGCCCGTTCCGGATAAAGCTGGGAGCGTCGTCGTCAAAGCCGAAATCGTCATCGTCGGGCTGACTCACGTAGCCCAGGGCCTCTGCGGCGGCGGCACGGTCCGCACGTTCGTGAGCGTCACGGTAGCTGTCGCGGGATTCGCCCTGACGGCGGCGCTTCTTGGGTTCGGAAGAAAGCTTTTCCAGAATGCTGAAATCGGCCTGGCCGCGTAGAGGATCTACGCGGAGTAGCCGCACCAGCACCTTGTCGCCCCTGCGGAAGGTGCGGCCACTGCGCTTCCCGAAAGCAAGCCCTTGGTCCGGGTTGAATACGTAGAAATCTTCTCCGGCGATATCGCGGAAGCGCACCAGGCCCTCGGCGATGGGGTCCGGAATAGAGACGTAGATTCCCCATTCTTCGATGCCCGTGACGCTTGCTTCGAAGTCGTCTCCTATGCGGTTCTTTAGAATCCAGCAGCTGCACACCTTGATGGAAATGCGTTCCACCTTCATGTTCTTGATTTCGTTGGCCGAAATCAGGTCGCAGACTTCAATAACGCTTTCGGCGCGTTCGGCGTTAATTTCGGCGCCCTTGCGGGCCAGTTCCCGATGGCACCACAGGTCGGCGTAACGGCGGATGGGGCTGGTGAAGTGGCTGTAGTCCTGCCAGTTCAGGGCGAAGTGACCAAAGCTGTTGCTGTCGTAATGGGCTTTTTGCATGCTGCGCAAAATGCGGTTCATCAAGGTTTCGTCGTCGCCAGCCCGCTTGACCAGATGCTGGTACAGCTTGAAGGCGACTGGGTTCAGGTTGGTGTCGCCGCTGCGGGGCTTGCCCAGGTCGCGAAGCATCACGGGAGCGTCCTTGAACAGGTCGGGGTACATGTAGTACAGTTCCATGATGTCCTTGGTGTCCGGTGCTTCGTGGATACGGTAGATGCCCTGGAGCTTGCGCTTCTTGAGTTCCTTGGCACAGCAGTTGTTGGCAATCAGCATGCACTCTTCTACCCAGGAATTGGATTCGTCACTCTGGCGGGGTACAATCTGTACGGGCTCGCCGGCCTCGTTGAACTTGCAGCCGTATTCGGTGCTCTTGAATTCCAGCAGGCCTTCCTTGGTACGGTTCTTCTTGAGCAGCGCCGTGACTTCGGCCAGGGCCTTGATGGATTCGTCACCCGCTTCCATCATCTTCACCGCTTCTTGGTAGGTGATGCCCTTGGTAATGTTCACGATACTCCTGTGGAAATCCCAACTGAGTACGTTTGCGTTCTTGTCCAGTTCCATCATGCAGGTGAAGGCGCAGCGGTCCACGCCCTGGTGCAGGCTGCACACTCCGCTAGAAAGCTTTTCGGGAAGCATGGGCACGGCGGTCCAGGGCAGGTACTGGGTGTAGCTCCTTTCCAGGGCTTCTTCGTCCAGGTCAGAGCCTTCGGGCACGTAGTAGCTTACGTCGGCGATGTGCACGCCCAGCTTGTAGCCGCCGTTTGGCAGGCGTTCCACGCTGATGGCGTCGTCGTGGTCCATGGCCCCCTCGGGGTCAATGCAGAGAATATCCAGCTTGCGGTAGTCGATACGTCCCTTGAAATCCTTGGGGCCCGGCTCCTTGATGCCTTCTACAAATTTCTTGGTGGCGGGGGAGAAATCCTTGGGCAGATTGTTCTCGTCCATGAATTTCTGCTTCACCTCTGCCCAGGAAATGTTCATGGCTTCGGCGGTGCGGTCCACCTTGGCCAAGTAGCTGTGCTTGAGTTTCGGGTGGGGGTACAGCGTAAAGCTGATGGTCTCGCCCTCTTTGCCCGGCGCCTGCCGGCGGTGGGCCATCTCGTAAACCTTGCCCGTTTCCAGTTCGTGGACTTCCCAATCTTCGTCGCCAATCTGGTGCAGGATTCCCCGCTTGATACGGGTCTCGTTTTCTTTGTCTTTTTGCCTGCGGCTACGGGCTGCGGGCCTGCGGTTGTCTTCGCCGCCCTGTTCTGCGATTTTCTTGAAACGCTTTTCGCGCTTTTCTTCTTGCGTTTCTCCGTCGCCCAGCTGGTATTCCTTGTGGCTGGTGCGCTTCAACAGGCCCCGCTCCACCATGTCGGCCAGCATCTGCTTGAATGCCATTTTCTGTTTCTTGGGGAGCCCGAGGGCGCCACGCAGTTGACTGCCGACCATAGGTTCGTCACGGAGTATGGCGATAATCTGTTCTTCGCTGGGTAAACGCTGTGCCATTCTAGGCCTCCTTTCTGTAGGGTAGCGCGGATTCTATAATGTCGTGGATTTCGTCCCGAAGCTGGACCGCGGTCTTGTCTGCAAAGCTTTCCGGTGTCTGTAGCGGGTGTATAATGACTTTTGTTATGCCCGGGGTCAGGGCCCACCTGGTCTTGGACAACCGCTTGCCGGTATCTACCAGAGTGACGGGCAGCAGGGGCAGGGCGTTTTCCTTGGCCATCTTGAAAATGCCGTTCTGGAAAGGAAGCATGCGGCCGTCGGCGCTGCGGTGTCCTTCGGGGAAAACGGAAATGGTGTAGTCCTGTTCCAGGCGCTTTTTGACCATCTCTCCCATGCCTACGTTTTTGCGGGGGTTCTTGTGGACGGGGATGCATCCGATGTGGTTCAGTACCCAGCCGAATACCGGAATTTTCCAGAGGTCGGCCTTGGCGATAAAGGCCGTAATGGCGATGGAGGGCCAGATGACATTGATGTCCAGAAAACTCTGGTGGTTAGCCACAATCACGAACTGCTTGTGGTCGGGAATGTTCTCCTTGCCTTCCACCACCACCTTGATGCCAAAGAGTTTGAACATGAGTCTGAAAAACACGACGCAAATCTTTGTACTGTATTGCCACTTTCCGAAAATTCCACCGACGATAAACATGAAGGGGAGGCCCGTGATGCAGAGTGCCAAGGCCACAAGCAGGTAGTACAGTACAGCGCGAATAAAAGCCATAAAAAATCCAAATAGGGAACGTACTCCCATAATGTATATTTTTTATGGCGGACAAGCCACTTTTTGGCGTCTTTACCGCTTAATTTTCCATTCCAATGTTTCGCCTGCGGCCAGCGGGACCACTCCGTTTACGGTGGCGGGCACGGTCCAGGGTTCCTTGACTATTTCCACCTGCTTTTGGGTGCGGGGAATGCCGTAGAAGTCGGCCCCGAAACCGGCGATAAAATCCGGAAGTTTGTCCAGATGGCCGGCCTTTTCGAATTCCTGCACAAGGAGAGGCAGGGCCACAGGAGCGCTATAGACGCCCGCCGCCCCGCAAGGACATTCCTTTTTGCCCAGCTGGTGCGGGGCGGAGTCCGTGCCGAGAAAGAACTTGGGACTGCCGCTGAAGGCGGCTTCGCGGATGGCGGCACGGTCTTCCGGCCGCTTCGGCAGGGGCTTGCAAAAATGGTGCGGCCGGAGGGCGTCGCCTACGATGTCGTCAAGAGTCATCATCAGGTGGTGCACCGTAATGGTGGCCGCTACGTTTGGCGAAAGCTTCTTGACCGCTTCTACGGACTTTGCGGAACTCACGTGCTCGAAGACGATTTTCAGCTTCGGGAATTTTTCGGCCAGGGTCTCTACCCGCTTGATAAAGGCAGGTTCACGGTCCAGGCAGAATTCGCCGGGCTCTTCGCCGTGGACGCACAGCACCAGACCCAGCTTTTCCATCAGGGCCACCACAGGGAAAATCCCTTCGAAGTCGCTGATGCCGTCGGCGCTGTTAGTCGTGACTCCTGCGGGGTAGTACTTTCCGGCTACCACGCCTACGGCCATCATGTCTTTCAGGTCTTGTTCCGTGTAGTTCGGGTTCAGCTTGAAGGTCATGAGGGGTTCAAAGTCCGGGCGCACATCCTTTGCCGCCGCAAGAATTTCCTTCTTGTATTCGGCGATGGCCTTGGCGCTGGTCATGGCGGGAACGGTGTTCGGCATGATGATGGCGCGGCCAAACTGTGCGGCTAAATCCCGCACGTAGCCGGGCATCAGGTCGCCCTGCCGCAGGTGTGCATGAAAATCGTCGGGAAGAGGAAGAAACATTTTGAAATCCTTTTGTAAAATGTGTAGTGTGGAATGTGTAGTGTGTAATGGTTAATTATTCATTTGTCATTTCACATTTCACATCGCGGCTTCGCCGCTCTACCCGCTTGTCCGCAAGTCGCGGAAGAGCACCTTGGAAATGTCGTTGTCGGCGTTGAGCCAGTAGTCGAAACTGTGGGGCTCGGTGAGTTTCTTGTGGTACAAAAAGCACAGGTTGCAGCCCAGTTCCTTGGCAATCATCAGGTCGTGGGTGATGATGATGATGGATGTCTTGAACAAGGTCCGCATGTTGTCGATCAGGGGCAACAGATTTCTGCGGTTGTAGTTGTCTAGACCTGCGGTGGGCTCGTCCATCAAGAGGAGCATGGGGTCCATGGCCCAACTCCTTGCGATAGCCACACGCTTTTGCATGCCCACGCTCAACTGGTGGGGAAACATGTTCGCGCAGTCGCGGACGCGCATCAGGTCCAGGGCCATGTTGATTTTTTCCTCGATTTCTTCGGCGGAACCCTTTTTGTGGTAACGGAGGGGGAGGGCGATGTTGTCACGCACACGAAGGTTCGAAATCAGGGCCCCATTCTGGAACACGAGCCCGACTTGCCGCTTGGCCACCTCCAGGGCGGTCAGGCGTTCCGGCGGAATGTATTCGCCAAAGTAGAACACCCTGCCGGAACTGGGCCGTGCAAGCCCTGCAATCACGCGCAACAAGGCGCTCTTGCCCTGACCGGAGGGACCGCCAATGCAGAGGGTCTCGCCCCGCTTCAGAGAAAGGTTCGCTCCCGAAATCAGTTCGGCGTCGTCATCGTGCTGCTGTATCGTGCTGAAAAAACCGTAGGCGCCGGGTTTGGAAAAAGCCGTGCCGCTTAGCCCCCTGTAGGTCAGGTGCAAATCTTCTATACGTAGCGCTTCGTCTTGCATCGGTCCACCCTAGATGATTCTCGAAAGTTCGTTGAAGTAGTCGAAGAAATAGAACAGTGAAAGAACCACGTCGGCACAAACGATATAGAGGAAAGACTTGATGACGGAGCGGGAGGTGGCCTTGGGAACCTGACGCACGTCGTGAGCGATGTTCAGGGCCTGATAGCAGGCGTTGGTGGTAATGATACAGCCAAACACCAACGGCTTGACAACAATCAGCACAAAGTCCATGGTGGTAAGGGCCTTCAAGATTTCGTTGCTCAGGTAGTCCCAGGTGAGCTGCAGGTTCAGTGCGTTCCCGGTGAGGAAAATGGCGGCCTTGGTGATGAGAAATCCTGCCCCGATGGCGCTTCCGCTAAAGAAGATGGTCATGATGAGGGTGGCGATGGAGCCGCCGATGAGGCCCGGCATCACCAAGTAACGGATGGGATCTACCCCCATGGTGGCAAGTGCGTCCACCTCGGAATTGATGACCATGCTACCGACGTATGTGGTAAGGGAAGACCCGCTTCGGCCAGCAATCAGGAATGCCGTAAGTATCGGCCCCAGTTCGCGGATAATCACCACCACCATCAGGTTTCCCACCACATCGTCAAAGCCCATCTTGCCCATGAGGGTCATGACTTCTACGATGACCACCGCACCGAAAAGGGTGGCCACGATAAACAGGATTGGAAAAATTTCTACGCCGGTAAAGAAGGTCTGCAATATGATGTTGCGGGAGTCGGTCTTGAAGCTTCGGGTCTTTGAGAAGATGGAGGCGATGGCGCGGAAAAACAGGCATACCTGCTGGCCCAAGGTGCGGGTCATGAAAAACATCCCCAGGTGGTGGAAAAATTTCCCCACGAAGGTCAGTCTTGAGGCGCCGATTCTTTCTTCTGCGTTCTCCATCTACTTCTCTACCAGTTCGTTCCCTTCCACCGCCTTGAGAATCTCTTGCCAGAGATGGTCCAGGCCGGTCTTTTTCAGGGCGCTTACGGCCAGAGGTTTCGAATCCAGCCCCATGCGTTCCTGGATGAGCTTCGTGTTCTTTGCAAACTCCGACTGGTTCACCTTGTCGCGCTTGCTTGCCACCACCAGCACGGGGCAACCCGTGGCACGGATGCTTTCCACCGTCTCCACGTCAATGGCGGTCCCGCCGTGGCGGATATCTACCAGGTAGATAAGCCCCCGCAGGTCCTTGCACTTTTCCACGTACTCGCGGATAAAGTCGCCCATCTCGTCCCGTTTCTGGATGCTGACTTTGGCGAAGCCCACTCCTGGTAAATCTACAAGAAAAAACTTGCCGTTGACCTTGAAAAAGTTCAATTCGCGGGTCTTTCCGGGGGTAGAACTGACCTTGACCAGGTTTTTCTGGCCCATGAGGGCGTTCATCAAGGAAGATTTGCCCACGTTGGAGCGCCCGAGGAACCCCACCTGGGGGAGCCGCTCTTCGGGAAGCCCCTTCAGGGACACGGCGCTTTTCACGAATTCGGCGCTAGTAATCTCGATGGAGTCGAACTTTACCGGATTCACAGGCTGACCCTCCCTTCGAAGGCCCGGAGCATGGTGACTTCATCTACAAATTCCAGGTCAGAGCCCATGGGAATGCCGCGGGCAAGGCGGGTCCGTTTCACGTTCACGCCGGAGAGCATGCGGTCGATCATCAGGGCGGTGCTGTCGGCCTCGGGGCTAGATCCTAGGGCTAGCACCAGTTCTTCTATCTGTTCCGTCTTGATGCGTTCCACCAGCTGGGGCAGGTGGAGCTGCTCGGGTCCGATTCCGTCCAGGGGCGAAATCACGCCACCCAGAACAAAGTAAAGTCCCTTGAAAATTCCGGAGCGTTCAAAAGGCACGATGTCGGAACTTTTCTCCACCACGCACAGGGCCCGGGCGTCTTTCCGCTCGTTGCAGATGGGACAAATCTCTTCGTCGGTAAAGCAAAAACACCTGGGGCAGGGGTGGACTTTTTCTGCCGCCGCGTTCAGGGAATCTGCAAACTGGGCCACCTGCTCCTTGGAGCGGGTCAGCACGTGGTAGGCCAGCCTGCGGGCGGTCTTGCGGCCGATTCCGGGCAGGCTTGCAAATTCACCGATGAGGTTTTCCAGGCTTTGGGGCTCAGCGTTCATGGGTCCAGCTGTAGGCGTCATAGACGCAACGGTTCAATAGGTTGGTCGAAACTTTCAGGTCTTTCAACTGTTGCGAGATGGTAGCCTTGTCGTCTTGTTCCACGGCGTCGGCCAGGGTCAGCAGCTTGCCCAGCAGGCCCTTCCGGTGCAGCAAGGCGTCGCGGATTTCGTCGTCCATGGGGGAGTCGTTCAGAATGTTTTCGAGAGGGGTCCCTACCAGGGCGTCCACACGGCTGATAAGCCCCACCATGTAGGCCTTCGCCGGCAGGTCGTCGTCGGTGCCGCCGATAAAGCGGGTGATGATTTCCATAAAGCGGGCACGGTGGGTGGCGTTCTGGAACAGGGGTGAGCACTGGGGCGCCGTGCCGAACTCGGGCCTCGCGTAGAGAATCAGGGTGAGCCATTCCTGTATGTGCCGGAGGCCTACCCAGGCGATAGCGTCACGGACCTTGTCGATTCGCTTGCTCACGTAGCCCGCCTTGGAATTCACGAACTTCAAGAAGTTCTCGGAAATGTCGGGGTAGGCTTCCAGGCCGGTGCTCACCTCGTCCAGCGACGGATGGGTGCGTAGCAGGAACAACAGCTTGATGATAGCTTCCGAGGTGGAGTCCAGTTTTTTGCCGGTCACAAGCTCCGGCTTTGCAAAGTAGAACCCCTGGAAAAAGTCGTAGCCCAGGTTGAAACAGGTCTTGTAGGTGGCGGCGTCCTCCACCTTTTCGGCCAAAAGCTTGATGCCCTTCGCCTTGAAAAATTCCGCCGCCTGCTTCATGTCCTCTGTGCTGTTGTCCACCAGGTCCATCTTCACGTAGGACACGTAAGGGAACAGGGGCTCGAAACGCTTCAAGAATTCCTGGTTGAAAATAAAGTCGTCCAGGGCGAGTTCGAATCCCCGGTCCTTGTAGTGGGCCACGGCCTTCACCAGTGCCTCGTCCACCTCCACGTCTTCCAGAACCTCCAGCACGAACCACTTGGGATTCAACAGCTTGAAGATGTTGTCCAGGAGCATTTCCCGGTTGCAGTTGATAAAGGCCTTGTTTTCGCCGATGAGTCTCGGGAGTCCGATGTTGGTGAGCACGTTTTCCAGCACCTGGGCGGTGGCCAGGTTGTCGTTGGCGATAACGGCGGTATCGCTTTCCGGAGAATCCCGGAACAAAAGCTCGTAGGCGTATATTTTACCCTCTCGGTCGAGGATAGGCTGGCGTGCTAGATAGGCGAGAGAAAGCATTGGTTAGATTCTTGCACTCTTGATACCGAACAGCAAGATGCTCCGTGCGCCGGCATCCCAGAGGCGGTCCATGATGGCGTTGGCCTCTTCTTGCGGGACCATGGCCTTCACGGAATACCATTCGCGACCGTGGAGCTTGGTGACCGTCGGGGCGTCGAGGCCCGGCGTAAGTTCGCAGGCTTTAGAAAGCAGTTCGGCGGGGCAGTCGTACTCGATCATCATGTAGGACTGTGCCACCAGCTTGCCTTCGATACGGCGGATAAGGGTGTGCACTTCTTCCAGGCCCGTCTTCTGCGGGTTGCAGAACAGGGCCGCGTTGCTCCTGAACAGCGGTTCGCCCACAATGCGGAGCCCCGCCTGCTTTAAGGTCGTGCCCGTTTCCACCACATCGACAATGGCATCGGCCACGCCCAGGCTCACCGAAATTTCGACGGCGCCTTCCAGCACCACAAAGTCCATGGGCTTCTTGTAGAAACCTTCCACGATGTTGGGGAAGCTGGTGGCAATGGTCTTGTCCTTCAGCTCGTCCAGGCTCTGCACCGGGCTTTCGTTCGGCACGGCGGCGCACATCTTCGAAGCGCCGAAGGGCAGGTCCAGCACCTTCACCGCGGGGCTCTTGGCTTCGGCGTTAAAGTCGATGCCGGTAATACCCGCGTCAATGATGCCGCGACCCACGTACATGGGAATGTCGCTTGGACGCAAGAAGAAGAATTCAATTCCGTTCTTGGTATCCAGCTGGGTCAAGGTCTTGTAGGGCTTGGAGGCCTTGTAGCCGCAAGCCTTCAGAAGTTCCTGGGTGGGCTCAAAGAGCATGCCCTTGTTGGGGAGAGCGACTTTAATCATAGCTTGGCGTACACCTCTTCGAGGGTTAAACCTTTTTCGGCCATCATCACGGCCACGTAGTAGAGCACCTGCGACAGTTCCAGGCACTGGGCGTCGCGACTCTCGAAACGGGCGGCCATCCAGCTTTCGGCGGCCTCTTCCACCAGCTTCTTGCCTATACCGTGGGGGCCCTTCTTAAACAGTTCCGTGGTTCCCTTGCCTTCGGGCATTTCCTTTTTGCGCTGGCAAGCCAGAGCGAACATCTCTTCAAATGTCATAATAACAGACCTCTTGATTTTACGGCGGTAAAGATAGAAAAATGTCGCCCCATTGCCCCTTTGTATGGGTTGCCGGGGCTCGCCTCGGGTCTATGTTCAGGGGCATGGGGCTCGGGCTGTACGGCCTTTGTTATAGACAAAAACTATAACTGATGATAAGTAAATAGTATGGGAAAGGGTGAATATGGGCTAAAACGGCGTTTTTTAGCGAAATTTTGATATTTTTATGACTAAAAATGACATTAATAGCTGCTTTGCTGGTTTAATCCCTATTGATTTTGTAGGAAAATAGTTTTACATTTGCACCGTTCACTTGAAAGAGGGAGCGACACAAGACGACAAAACGTCATGGCGGACTTGGTCCGCCATCTAGATTCCGGGTCAAGCCCGGAATGACGATGAATCAAAAAAGACGTTTTGACTAGATGTCGGTATCGTATCCTTCAATGACAAACCTCAAAAGGACTTCAACATGACGACACAGAACAAGCTTCACTTTGAAACCCTCCAGCTCCACGTAGGCCAGGAACAGGCAGACCCCGCCACCGATTCCCGCGCCGTTCCTATCTACCAGACCACCTCCTACGTTTTCCACAGCGCCCAGCACGCCTCTGACCGTTTCCACCTGAAAGACGCGGGCAACATCTACGGCCGCCTCACCAACACCACCCAGGACGTTTTTGAAAAGCGCATCGCCGCCCTGGAAGGGGGCATTGCAGGCCTTGCCGTCGCATCCGGTGCGGCAGCCCTCACTTACGCCATTACGGCCCTCGCCCGCAAAGGCGACCACGTGGTGGCACAGCGCTCCATCTATGGCGGTACCTACAACCTGCTTCAGCACACCCTTCGCCCCTTCGGCGTGGATACCACCTTCGTGGATATCCACAACCTGGACGAAGTTCAGGGAGCCATCAAGGACAACACCAAGCTTATCTTGATCGAGACTCTCGGCAATCCCAATTCCGACATCCCGGACATCGAGGCCATTTCTGAAATCGCCCACAAGAACAAGATTCCGGTGGTCATCGACAACACCTTCGGAACGCCCTACCTGATTCGTCCGCTGGAACACGGCGCCGACATCGTGATTCATTCCGCCACCAAGTTTATCGGCGGTCATGGAACGACTCTTGGCGGTATCATCGTTGACGGTGGAAAGTTCGACTGGGCGGCTAGCGGCAAGTTCCCGCAGTTCACCGAAGTAAACCCGAGCTACGGCGTGCCTTTTACCGCCGCCGCAGGGGCTGCCGCTTTCATCGTCTATATCCGCGCCATCCTCCTTCGTGACGAAGGTGCTGCCATTTCTCCGTTCAACGCCTTCTTGCTACTGCAGGGCACGGAGACCTTGTCGCTGCGTCTGGACCGCCATGTGGAAAACACCAAGAAGGTCCTGGAGTTCCTCTCGAAACACCCGAAGGTGGCCAAGGTGAACCACCCGAGCTTTGCGGACCATCCGCAGCACG
>JAFVTX010000040.1 GCA_017503015.1 Fibrobacter sp.
CACAAGGGCCTCATCGAGGCGGACGACGCCCTGAACCGCACCCTGGAAGTCTTTTATGACCGTATCCGCCTGGGCTACACCACCGAAGTCTACAAGGGATTTTTGCAGGTGGACGCCCGCAGCGTCCCTGGCACCTACCTCCGCTACGGCGCGGTAGAAAGCATCTTTGTGAGCAACGACGGCAACGACGTGCTGTGGCTCTCCCGCGGGGCCGAC
This sequence comes from Fibrobacter sp., assembly GCA_017503015.1. Classification (NCBI taxonomy): domain Bacteria; kingdom Pseudomonadati; phylum Fibrobacterota; class Fibrobacteria; order Fibrobacterales; family Fibrobacteraceae; genus Fibrobacter; species Fibrobacter sp. The sequence continues at coordinate 217 of JAFVTX010000040.1, forward strand.
GGCACCTACCGCTGGAACAACGTCTCCGACAACCTCGCCATGCGAACCGCCCTGAAGGACGTGATGAAGGTGGCCGAAGGCAAGACCGCCCCGAGGCTGGTGACCATTCCCGTGGTCGTTCCGAAGGAGGGGCTGTGATGTTTAGACTAAAGAACGCTCTGTTGCTTCGCAACTTCGCTACAGACGAAAGACGAAAGATTTTTTTTAAAAATGATGTTGGCAAAAGTTTGCTGAATAGGATTTCTCTCGTCTCTCGTCTCTCGTCTCTCGTCTTAATTGTCGCTCTTGTCCTGCTTGCTCCCGCAGCCTTTGCACAGCAGGCTCCTGCAGATATTGACGCCGTCAAGAAGCGTGCCGAACTGAACAGCGCCAAGGCCGACCTGGAAGAAGCCCGCAAAAAGCGGGACATGGCCGTTGCCGCCCGCTGGAAAGACCGGGAGACCGCCAACCAGGAGCGGGAACTTTTCAATGAGAAGTACAACGAAAGCAAGGAGAAGGTGGACGCCCTCATGTCGGAGCGGGCCCGTCTCTTCGAAGACGTGCGCGTGGCTAGGGAAGACCTGGCGCAGGTTAAGCTGCAGGCCGAAAAGGCCCGTGCGGAATTTTTGTCTCTTGCGGCGGGCCCGGAGCGTCTGGAGCCCCTCGCCAAGTTTCAGGAACAGGGAATCCCCTTCAAGATTTCTGAACGGGTAGAAGTCCAGAACAAGGTCAAGAAGGAAATGGGCCTGTACAAGGACGACCCGGTCCGTATCGCCAAGGGGCTGTTTGACGCCGCCCGTGCGGAGATGGACTTTACCCGCGAAATCCAGATGGAGCAGGGGGAATTGGTATTCGGGCGGTCTGTGGCCCAGGGCATGCGCCTCCGCATGGGCGGCCTCTACGCCATGGAACTTGCGGATGCCGCCGACGGCCTCACCGGAATCAAGCCTTCGGCCCTGATGCTCCCCGTGGCCGGCGAAAAGAAACGCAGTTTCAGCTGGCAAGAAAACCTGACGCCAGAGACACGGAAAGAGATTGAAACCGCCTTCGCCCATGCCAAGGATTCCGCCTTTGTCAATGTGCCGGTGGACGTGCTCTTGAGTACGGAACTTTCCTCCGAGCTGGCAAACCACCAGGAGACCACCTGGAAAGACGACCTGATGGAATTTTTCAGGAACGGCGGCATTTTGATGTACCCTATCGTGACGCTGTTCGGGCTTGGCCTGCTGGTGGCGCTGTGGCGGTTCCTGTGGCTGTTGATCGCTGGCTTTGGCGGCCTATCTACGGGTCGCACCCTCAAGGCGCTCCGGAAGGGCGACCTGGAGACCGCCCGCGCCCAGGTGAAACGGGCCCACGGCAAGGTGGGGCGCGTGCTGAAGACGGTGCTTTTGAAGGACTATTCCGGCCGTGAGGCCGGAGAGAAGGCTCTGGAAGAGTTGTTCGCCCGGGAAGTCCCGAAAATCGAGAGCGGCCTCACCTGGATTTCCGTGTTTGCTGCAACCGCCCCGCTGCTTGGCCTCTTGGGTACGGTGATGGGCATGATCGAACTCTTCGACGTGATTACCATGCACGGCACTTCTGACCCGAAACTCCTGGCGGGGGGCATTTCTATCGCCCTCGTGACTACGGAAGCGGGCCTGATTGTGGCTATCCCGCTGCAGCTGATCCATACCTTCCTTACCAACAGGGCAGATTCTTTGCGGAGCCGCATGGAAAGCGCTGGCCTTGCGGTGCTGAATGCGCTGTGGGTCAAGGAAAAGTCCCAGGAAAACGCCTAAGGAACTGTCGGGAGTTTCTGTGGAAACCGTAAGCGAAATATCCGTCATCGAGGCGGCCTTCGGAATCCTCTTTCGGGGAGGGTGGGTGCTTGCGCCCATCTTTGCGCTGGGGTGGTTCGGATGGTTTTTGATGATCGAGCGCTACGGCTACTACTTTATGCTCAAGGGCGGCAGCGTGAACGGCGTGCTGGGCGGATTCTGGAAGAACCTGGAAAAGAAGGGGGAGGACGAAGCCTTCAAGAAACTTTCCCGCCGCCCCTACGGTTATTTTTACGCCCTGGCATGCGACGTGCGGAAGTATCGTGACCATGGCCCCGTGGCGGTGCGCAACGCCATGGAAGAGACCCGCCACCGCATATCCGTGAACCTTTCCAAGTCCCTGAGGACCATTTCTACCTGTGCGGCCATCGCCCCCATGCTTGGCCTGTTGGGAACGGTGTCCGGCATGGTGCATACCTTCGAGACAATCCAGCTTTTTGGCTTCGGAAACCCGGTGCTCTTGGCCGACGGCATTTCAGAAGCACTGCTTACCACCCAGGCGGGGCTTCTGGTGGCGTTCCCCCTGATGCTTGCCTACAACTACTTGGCGGGCCGTGTAGAGAATGTAGAAAAGCAGGCCTGGAGCGAAGCGCTGAAGTTTGAGTCCTATGTTTTTAAAGAGGTGACGCCGGTCGCGGACCGTGTTGCCGTTGCGGAGGAAAAATGAGTTTTATCCGTAAAAGATCGCAGGAAGGCGGAAAGATAGACGTGTCCCCCATGCTGGACATGGTGTTCATCCTGCTCATCTTCTTTATCGTGACGTCGACGTTCACCCGTGAGACCGGCGTGGACGTGACCAAGCCCAAGGCAAGTTCTGCGAAGGATTTGGCCAAGGAAAGTATTTTGATCGGCGTGACCCGCCAGGGCACCATCCACATCAACGAGACCCAGGTGAACCTTTCCACCCTCAATACGGTGCTTCGCCAGATGATGGCCGAATCCCCGGATCGGCCGGTGATTATCGTGAGCGACCGGGACGCCCCCAACGGCGTGGTGGTGGACATTCTGGACGAATGCAACCTGGCCAAGGTCCGCAAGGTTTCCATTTCGGCGAATAAGGAGGAATAAGAGGTTACTAGCACGCTCGTTTCACTCGCTTTGAGTAATGAGGTCGCCTTGCAAGCAAGGCTCTGAGCAAAAGAATGGCGCCAAGGGCGCAATACTAGAAACTTAGGGAACCAAATTTTATCTCATACCTCAAAGCGCAGCGACCCCATACCTCACACCCCTATGCTCGACTTCTTGGCAAAATATCTCCGGTTCCCGGTAGCGTTCGTGCTCTCCTTCGTGGTGAGTGCGGTGTTCTTCCTTGCGGTGCCGGTGCTGAACGCCCTCTTTTTTGACAAGGGCGCCAAGGCGGAAAAGCAGCTGGAAACCGTCACCGAGGTAGAAGTCCTGGTGAGCGAGAAAAAGCCGGAGGTAAAACAGAAGGTCATCCGCACCATCGTGAACCCCAATCCCTTCAAGATATCCTCCAACATGGGAGTCTCCCGCAGCCAGAATTTCCAGATGGACTTGTCCTTGGCCCGCGGTGCTGCAGGGGACGGCGTGGCCGTTGGCACGGGCTCCATGGAAAACGTGGTTTACGAGGCAGGCGAGGTGGACGAACAGGCACAGCCCCTGAAAGAGGTGCAGCCCGCCTTCCCCGAAAAGGCGAAGAAGCTTGGCCTCTCGGGCTACGTGAAGGTCTATATCGTCATCGACGTCTACGGGGACGTGGCCCAGGCAAGCATCATGAGCCAGGACCCGGCAGGCTACGGATTCGATACCGAAGCCCTGAAGGCCGTGCGTCAATGGAAATTCTCTCCCGCTAAACTTGGCGGTTACCCTGTGGCGCAAAAGGCCACGAAGGAGTTCCGCTTTGTCAAATGATTTTAATTACAAATTGAGAGAGGTTCTGTCTCGGGTGAAAACATCACGCGGGCGGGGCCCCAGCTCGGAGTTGCGAAGGCCGCACGGGCCCCTCCCTGCACCCTCCCCATCCTTGGCCGACGCTGCAACAGGTCAAAAAAGTTTATTGAGCAGTAGAAATGCTTTTGTTCGGGTTGTTTACAGCATAGTTGCATGTCTTGTAATGTTTCTAGCAACACCGCTTTTTGCGGCCGAGGATTATTTTTTCAAGGCCAACGAACTCTACGACCAGGGAAAATTCAAGGAGGCGGTGCCGCTGTACCGTGCCGCCATTGACGAGGGCCGTTACGAGCCTTTTGCCTGGTTCAATTTAGGGAACGCCATGGTCCAGCTGGACCGCAAGCAGGTGGCCCTGGTGGCCTACAAGCGCACCGTGGAACTGTTGCCCACCTTCGAGAAGGCCTGGATGCTCATGGGGGACCTCTATTACCTGAGTGGAGACGTGGGGGAGGCCATCGCGTCTTATAACCGGGCCATTGAACTTGGGGTGGAATCGGACCACGTGCACTTTGCCCTGGCGGAATGCTACCTGAAGGGGCGCGACTGGACTTTGGCCCAGAAAAACTTCGAGCGGGCGCTGGCCCTGAACCCCGACCGCATGGACGCCTGGTACGGCCTTGCCGAAGTTTACGAGAAACTGGGCGACTACGAATACGCCATCAAGACGCTGCAGAACGCCCTTCAGATGACCGCCACCGCTGGGGCCGATGTCCACTTTACGCTGGCCTATTACTACCGCAGCATGGATTCCACCAGGCTTTCCCTGAACGAGATGGAAAACGGCCTGCTGATGGACCCGGAAAACGTTTCTGCCAGGCGCTACCTGGCCCAGATGTATGTGCAGAACAATTCGCCCTGGATGGCCATTTTCACCCTGGAAGAGGGACTCCGCCACAAGAAGGGCAAGGGCGATTTGAACCTGGATTTGGGACAGATTTATTTTAACCAGAAACGCTACGACGAAGCCTTCGAATGCTACATGAAGGCCTGGCTTGCCGGAAATTCCCAGGGCCGTATCGGCGCCGAGAACGTGGGCCACGTGTATTCCAACGCCGGCGATATCGAAAAGGCCGAAAGCCTTTACAAGCGCATCCGGGAAAAGAAGTAGAAAATCTTCTTGATTTTTCCCCAAAAAGATTGTATATTATGGACAAAGCCTGTTCGGGACACGCCGGTGGCATGCCGGGTCGTGAGTCCGATACAGGTTTTTTCTTTTCTGTCCAATACCTTCATGTAATTGGCGGGGTCCACGGGGAAAGCGTGGGTTTCAGTTTTTGAGTATCTGATAGATATTACATCGGTGCGTATTAGTTTGTTGCTGCCTCCATACCCAATAGTTCTGTGACACTTGACGATTTCTTCCAGCGGTAACCCATTGCTGTTGAAATCAAGCAAGCCTGTTCCCCTGATGTTTTTTATTTCCTTGAATATGTCGAAATCGGAGTCAAAAAAGGCACTCCCTGCATAACCAAGTCGTTTTGATTTGGTATCGGCCTGTTTGTATTCGTATGTTCCTACAATGTGTCTATTTTGTTTTTCTCTGTTTATTTTGTCATATTCCTTATTCAACAGGAACGCCGGGATAAGTACGTCTAGTTCGTACTCGCTGTAAACGCCTCGCTGTCTGGCGAGGTGCAGCTTTTCTTCTGCTGTCTGTGTTTTCCTAGACTGGGAGTCCAGGTACCCCTTGTTCATAAGCCAAGTTATTTTATGTGGATATGAAAAAGGGCTTAGGTTCCTAAACCGAAAAGTCCCTGCTTTATGCTAGGACAGGAGGTAATATACAAATTTGCGTTGTCGGGGCGTTAGGGATGGTCTCTTTTGTAAACTTCTGCTAGTGTGACGAAAATCGCAATGTGATTTTCGTTACTTTGATTTTTGGTCCTTTGTATATAACTTTGTGGTACAAAGGAACCCTAGCCATGAAGGATAAGATAATGAAAGACCTCGCCACCAATCGTTTCATGACGAATTTTATGCTCGCCTTTTCCGGCGTCGTTTTGGCTCTCGTTTCTTATATGGTATAGTTCCCGGCTTTTGAAGGGATTGCGGTTTAAACCCGCCCCTTGCGTATTTAGGGTGAAACCCTCTCGCGATAACCTTGCGGGAGGGCCTTTTTTATGGTAAAACCTTTGCTACATTTGTCCCCATGGCAAAGAAGAAAAAAGTTTTTAAGTCGGCTGCCCTTTCCCAGGCGAACCGCAGCAGGGAACAGCGCCTGCGTGAAAATCTGATTCAGGTGGTGAACGGCCAGAGCCGTTTGCTGAACCGCCCCGAAGACTTGTACGAAATGTTGGCGGACGGTCTCGACGACATAGAGACCTTCAAGGACCCTCGGGAACAGCTGGAACTTTTGGCCTGGACCCTGCGGGCGGACTTTATCGCCTTCAAGGCGGACACCGACGAGGAGAAGGAAGGCTGGGATGCCCTCTTCTACGATGCGGGAACCTTCTTTGTGGAACTGGCCTCCCAGTATACCGACAAGAATTACGTGGCGGACCTGGTCCATGACCTTGCGCTAAGGCATGTGGGGGGCGAGGGCCGTTCCGTGGTGTTCCTGAGCGTGGAGGAGTTCTTGCCCAAGGAACGGGCCCAGGCCCTACTGGCGGAACTTCTGGATGCCGTGACGGAAGTGGAACAGGGAAATCGCGAAGACATTCTGGATGCCATCTGCGACATGGCGGATTCCATCAAGGATGCGGCCACATTCGCTAAGGCGGCCCTTTTGAAGGACCCCGACAAGAGCAATGCCACGCTAATCGATATCGCCAACGCCCAGTTCATGGCGGGGAATCTGGAACTGGCCAAGCAGTGGCTTGGCGACGTGCGGAATCCCGGCGCCGAAGACGAGGAGGCCTATCTGGATTTGCAGGCGGCCATCGCCGATAGGGAAGGCCGCAAGTCCGACTGTATCAAGATGGCTCACGCCCTGTACGAGAAGTTCCCGAAGGTGGTGAACTTAGGGAGACTCTGCGCGTTCGTGTCGGCACAGGAGGCAACCAGCCTTTTGCAGGAATATGCCCGCTTCCGCAGCGGGAACGGCCTGGAGATGGACTTTATGCAGCTCTTGGTGAGCCTGAAGGCCTACACCGTGCTGGAAGAATACCTGGACATGTTCGAGAAGGAACTTACCGTGCAGGACGCCCAGGACCTGAACGAAATTTCCGACGCCCTGGAAAAAGACGGCCAGAAGGCCCTGGCGCAAAGGATTCGCGACTGGACGGTAGAAGAACCCGAAGAGGCCGAAGGGTTTGATAACGCCGAGAAGTAGGCAAACTGAGACGAATGTGGAATGTGTGATTAGTAATGAGTTAATCCCTATCCCCTAGATCCTAAATCCTAATCTCTATTAACTATATTCCCTACCATGAATAATTCCTCTACACGCAGCAAGCTTCGCGACGAAGTATATACCCAGATGATGTGCGCCCAGGCGCGCCTTTCCAAGGATCAGAACACCCAGATGGGGGCGGTTCTCGTTTCTGCCGAGGGGCGCGTTATCAGTACCGGCTACAACGGGGCCCCGGCGGGCTTTGACGACGAGACGGTGCCCTCCACCCGCGAAAAGCAGAAACTGGCCTACGACATCCTAGATGCGGATTCCGGAGAACTGCTGAGCCATCACGAGTTCGAGGCCAACAAGTACCCCTTCATGGTTCATGCCGAAATCAACGCCCTGCATTACGCCCGCGGGAAAGTTCCCCCTGGCTCGAAATTGTACGTGATAGGCTTCCCCTGCGAGCGCTGCGCCCTGGACGTGAGCCTTTCGGGTGTGGCCGAAGTGTTCGTGACCAAGGACGATTACGACCCGAAGTCTACGCTGAACAACAGCCGCGACACCGCCTACTACATGTTCGCCCAGGCTGGTATCGTGGTGACCCTCTGCGGCAAGCGCCTGCGTCCTGTGGTTTCTAAGCCGAAGGAATAGACATGCGTAACGGTGCCGTTACTGTCGGTCCATGACCCACTTGACGGCGTCGGCGATGGTGCTGACTTTCACGATTTCAACTCCCTGAATGCTTTCGGGGAGTTTTCCGTTTTCGGGAATCAGGGCCTGGTTCATCCCCAGTCGTTTGGCCTCTTTCAGCCGCTGCTCCAGAAGGTGGACGCTGCTGATTTCGCCGGAAAGCCCTAGTTCTCCCATGGCGATGGTCTGCCTCGGCACGGGAATTCCCAGATGGTTACTCACGATGGCGAGGGCGAGGGCCAAGTCCGAAGAAGTGTCGTTTACCTTCATGCCGCCCGCGATGCTGGCAAACACGTCGGATGCCCCGATGGAAATGCCGCCGAATTTCTCTAGCAGGGCGAGGATGATGGTGAGCCGTTTGGGATCGATGCCCGCCGCCACCCGCTGGGGCACGGCGAAGTTGGTCTGGCTCACAAGCGCCTGGGTCTCGAAAAGCATGGCCCGGGTGCCTTCCATAGTGCAGCACACCACGTTTCCGGGAGTGGGGGGAGTCCCCTGCTGCAGGAACACGAGGCTTGGGTTCAGCACGGGAGTAAGTCCGTGCCCCGTCATTTCCAAGACTCCGATTTCGTCGGTAGCGCCAAAACGGTTCTTGATGGAGCGGATAATGCGGTACTGGTGATTCCGGTCGCCCTCGAAGTAGATGACGGTATCTACCATGTGTTCCAAAATGCGGGGCCCCGCGATCTGGCCGTCCTTGGTGACATGCCCGATGAGCACGGTAATGCAGCCCGTGTTCTTGGCGAAGACCATCAGGTCCAGGGTACATTCCCGAAGCTGGGACATGGAGCCCGGCGTGCCGGAAAGGTCCTGCTTGTAGACAGTCTGGATGGAGTCGATGACCAGAATCTGGGGCTTTACTTTTTGCGCCTCGTCCAGGATTTTTTCTAGGCTGGTCTCGCACAGCAGAAGCATGTCGCTACCGGCCACGTTCAGCCGTTCGCTCCGGAGTTTCACCTGGACGGCGCTCTCTTCGCCGCTCACATACAGGCTCTTGACTCCGGCGGCGTTCATCACCGCCAGGGTGGAAAGCACCAGCGTGGACTTTCCGATGCCCGGGTCGCCGCCGATAAGCACCAGGGAGCCGGGCGCAAAGCCGCCCCCCAGGACCCGGTCCAGCTCGCTGTTGGCGGTACTGAGCCGCCGGGTGTCTTCGGCGGCCACGTCTTTCAGGGCCACCACCTGGTGTACGGGCCCACCTAGCCCCCGGCCGGAACGGACGCCCTCCGGCGTGATTTCGACGGAATGTTCTTTTAGGGTGCTCCAGGCTCCGCAAAAGGGGCACTTGCCCGCCCACTTGGGGGTGGTGTTTCCGCATTCGGTGCAAAGGTACACCTGCTCTTTTTTAGACTTGTTTTTGACTACTGCTACCATGTGCACTAATATAACTAAAATGCCGTGTCAAAACATGACATTTTGAAAAATGGTGTACAAAAATGCAGTAATTCTAGCCTTCCGGAGGGAAAAATGCCTTGTTTTTAATAAAAACAACTGAAATTGGGTGTTTTTGAAAAAAAAAAGCTGTGTTGATTTTGCAAAGGATTTATTTTTATGCGGGATAGATGGTGGGTAAAAGGAGATATCTATGGTGATTCGTAATTTTTTTTCTCTTGCTGTCCTAGCCGCCGTGTGCGCCCAGGGAGCCTCCATAACGGTACAAAAGGATAATCCTGAACAGCAGGTGGTGGGTTTTGGTGCGGGTGCTGTTTATTACCAAGGGTGGGTTACCGCTCTTGGGGAATCCACCCGTGAGGCCTTTTACGATACCGCCTTTACAGGCTTGAATCTTACTCTTTTGCGTATGGGAAACTGGGCGCAGGATTTATCCGAAGGCGTCAGCAAGGATGACGTGGCTATCGTCAAGGCCGCCAAGGACCGTCAGGGAGATAAACTGAAAATCGAGATGTCCAGCTGGTCTGCCCCCGCAAACCTGAAGCCCAGCAATAGTTTGGAGGGAAGCGCTGCTGCTGGAGATAAGTCAAAGGCAACGCTTAAACCTTCGAATACGGACCCTTATGGCAAATATGTCTATAGTGATTTTGCTAGTTGGTGGAAACAGAGTTACCTGGCTTATCGTGTCGCAGGCATCCCTATTGACTACATCAGTTTGCAGAACGAACCGGACATGTTTGCCGATTACCACGAAACTTTGTTCGACCCTACAGAATCGGGTTCGGTGGCGGGTTACGCCCAGGCATTGAATGCGGTTTACGATTCCTTGAAGTCCATAGAGAATCCGCCCAAGATTTTGGGACCTGAACCCCTTGGCATCGGTTACAGCAATTTCCAGAAATACATGAATGCCCTGGATGGCAATAAACTGGATGGTTACGCTTATCACCTATACCATGCTGGGAATGGCCATGACAATTCCCTGGAAAACTACAACAATCCGGAGAACTTCCGTAGTCCTATGGATGGCATTATGACCAAGTATCTATCTTCCACCAAGCCAATCATCATGACAGAATTCTGCAGCATGGAAGAAAACGGCAAGGAAGAATATATGACGGGTCTTGCCCACATTATCCAGGTGGGATTTACTTCGGGCGGGATTGCCGGATATATTGCCTGGGAACTGTTCTGGGGCGAAGGCAAGGGACAGTTGATTGGTGTCTGCACCAAGGGCTGGGGAAGTTGCTCTGAAGACCAGATTGTCATTAGCCCCGAATACCATGCCTTGCGCCATTATTCAAAATTCGTGAATCCGGGCTGGTATGTGGTTCCGGCAATAGTTTCCGATGCTGCCGACCTTTATGCCGTTGCTTTTAGGGATGCATACGGCCGGGATTCTGTGACGGTGGTGGTCGTTAACGAAGGTTCCTCGGCCGTGAGCCTGGATGCCCCTGTAATCCAGTATGACCAGGTCCTTGTGATGGGCCATGCGGAGGAAAAATGGGAACTCGTTACGGCGGTTCAATCCGTAGAGAACGGTGAAAAGAGCAAGGTTATCGATATCGCTGATTCCTATAGTATTCCGGGAAACTCAATCACGACCTTTGTCTACAAGAACATGAACAGTTCTGCCATTCGGTTGGCTTCTGATACTCGCAGTTTGGGCGTTTCAATCGTGGGCCGTGTTGTGACTACGTCCGGCGTGAAGTCTCTGCAGGTTTTCGACATGCAGGGCCGCCCAGTTTATAAGGTGCAGAATGTGACGGGAAATGTCTCGCTTGCAAACTTGCCTGCAGGCCCCTATATTTTGCGAGTCAAAGACGGCAATTCCTGGAAGGTGCAGCGAATCCAGTTGCGGTAACTTGCAAAAGAATATCTACGACTTACTGCCAACTGTTCAGGAATCCCATGCCCAGGTTGAAGCGGATGCGGGTGGGTGCGAACCTTTTGGGAATCAGGGGCAGGTCGATGGGGCTCAGCTTGTAGCCAACACCGTCTTCTTCGCCGATACGGTCCAGGGCCCGGGCGAATATAAGGGACATGTCCACCGGTATGCTTTCGAAAAGTTTGTTGGACCATCGGATGCCAAAGCCTGCGGAGCGGTCCCAGAACCCGTGCTTGGTGAATTTGTCGGAGTTGTTCCACTTGCCGTTCCATGCCGCTCCGGCCTGGGCGAACACGTCAAGGTACAAATCCCTTGTGCTGAAAATCCACAGGCGCTTGCGCCAGTCGTCATAGACGGGGAACAGGTAGTGGATTTCGGCTATGGCGGTCTTGGTGCCTGAGCGGGTGTAGCTTTCGTTGCTACGCACGTAGGGGTAGCCTTCCAGGAATACGGCGTTGTAGTAATAGGAATCCAGGGTGTCTTCCTTGGCGTCGGTACTCCAGTTGAAAATTCCGCCCAACTTGCCCCCTGCGGCAAGCCTTGCGCCCGTTAGGGGACTCTGGACAGACCCGTAAAGGTTCAGGTCCACCTGGTGGATGTTAAAATTCCTGTAACGGGGCTTGATGGAGCCGCTTTCGGTGACGTAGAAACTTTCGGCAAAGGTGCCCGGCCTGTACAGGTCGCTGTTGGAATACTGGTAAGTGACGACGGCGCCATTCCCCTGACCGCTGATTCCGGAGCCGTCTTCGCCTTCGTGGTCGCCGTACAGTCCGAAGGTGGCGAGGGTGCTTATCCGCTTGTGGTAAGTCCAGGAGAAATCGTCTTCGTACAGGTTGAAATCCGCCCAGTCGTAGCCCAGGGCCACCTGCAAGGTGTCGATGGACTTGAACAGACTGTAGCCCGCCATGCCCGCCACGGCCTGCTGGGAAATGGCGTAGTGGTTGAACCCGAGGGAGTCTCCGCCGTGGGCGCGCACGTCTTCGTAGCGGACGGTATCCCTGCTGGTGTAGTTGGCGTAGCTGTAGTTGATTCCAAGGTCAAGAGGTGTGCTCCTGTTGAGCCAGCTTACAAAGAATTCCTTTTCTTGCTCGGGATTCAGGCCGTCGGCATTGATGTAGTCGATGCCCTTGCCCAACTCTAGCAGTAGCCCCAGCTGCACGACGTTTTTCTTGAGAGGATCGCTAAGGAGCGCCAAGAGCCCGAGCTTTGCCTTGCGTTGGCCTTCGCCGAATACGGTCAGGTCCGGGGCGTTCTCGTTGAAACTCAGGAGGGGCACGAACAGCGGTATAAAGGGGATGGGATGGTAGTTCTGTTCGCCGCCGGCCAATTCCCGCGACTCCAGAGGGGTGAACTTCTTTTCGGGCCTCAGGGGGCTTCCGCGCAGCACGATGGGGGCGGGCGCTTTTTGCGCGGAGTCGGCGGCTTGTGCGCCGGTCGGCGACTGTGCAATTTGAGCGCCGGTCAGGGATTGTGCCGCCACCTTGACCTTCAGGGTGTCCCGCATTTCAATCTGGAAGGTGCTGTCCCGTTCGGCAAGGACCGCTTCTGGCGTGCACAGGCTATCTTCGGGCGGGCATACGCGCCAGAGGGTGTCCGGCACGGTGACGGTAGAGTTCCGATAGGTCACGACGATACTGTCAACGGTCACGCTATCCGGACCTGCATCGCGGTAGGGCAGCTTATAAAGGGAAAAACCGTCCTGGTCGTATTGCGTAAAGTACAGCGTGTCGTGCCCGAGGGCCGGGGTGAAGGCTCCGCCCACTACGTTGGTAAGGGGCCGCTCCGTTCCGGTGGCAAGGTCCTTCTCTATCAGGTTGAAAATACCGTTCCGGTTGCTGGCGAATACAATCTTTTCGTTGGAGAGCCAGTTGCCGTCCCGTTCGTCAAAGAGGGTGTCGCTTACGGTCTTGAAATTCTTGCCGTCACTGTCGATGATGGCAAGTCCCCGGTGCACGTCGTCAAAAAATCCGAAGAGAATCCGCTTGCCGTCTGGGCTCACCTTCGGACTGTAGATGTTGAAGTAGCGGAGCTTGCTGTCGGGAACGTAAAGATCTACGGGGTCTTCGGCAGAGAGTTCGCCGAAGTCGGCGTTGAAAGGAACCTTGCTCAACACGAATCGGGTGCTTTCGCCATCGCGGCGGGCAAAGACCAGGAATTTACCGTTGGGGTCGAAAGCGGGGAACACCGCGTTGGCCAGGTGGGTCAAGAAATGTTCGTTCTTGCTGGTGTCACTTAGGGCGATGTCGAAGTGGGCGCGACCGTTCCGGTCCCGGTTCTTGAAAGAGACGTAGGCGAGGATAGGCCCACGCAGGCTGTCTTCGTACACGTCGATTCCCTTGTCGAACCAGGGCTTCTTGGCGCAGAAACCGGACTTGGCGTAGTCCGAAATGTCGATGAGGTTCGTGTCGGCGCTGTCGCTTGCGTCCTTTTCGATGGCGATGTTTCCGATTTCAACTCCCGCGACGGTGTCTCGAGCCTCGAGCCTCGAGCCTGGAGCCTTGCCGTCGTCTCTCGTCTCTCGTCTCTCGTCTCTCG
>JAFVTX010000041.1 GCA_017503015.1 Fibrobacter sp.
GAATACGACGTGCGGGTAAATATGGCAACCCCCTCCGAAAAAGCAGGAGTCAAGCTCTATATAGACGGCAAGGCCGTTACCGACGAAATTATTGCCAAACAAAACAGTGAAAATGACTGGAGTACCTATTCGGTGGTATCCGCAAAGACCTCTGAAATCGCTGCCGGCGAACACACCCTTAAACTAGAAATCGTGGGCAACAACGTGAATGTGGACTGGTTTGAAATCTGCAAGGGCGAATGCAAAACCTCAAGCATCGCACAGAGGCCCCGCCTTGATGTGCACAGCGAGCAAAACTACCGCGTGTATAGCCTGAACGGAAGATTTATGGGCAGTGTAAGTGCCGCAAGCATCCGCGAGATGCAAACGAAAGTCCAGACGATGGTTCCACACAAGGGAGTGTATTTCATTAAATCACAAACCGTCATGCACCGGGTGATAGTCAAATAAAGGGAGAATAAAAAAATGTTACAAATCGTCGGAAAATTTTCGGTAGCGACAACCCTCGTCTTCTTTGGCCTTGCCGCTCCGACCATGGCCCAATCCTATAACAATCTGGCGCTTACGCCCCCCATGGGGTGGAACAGCTGGAATGTTTTCCACGAAAACATCAACGAAAAGCAGATTCAGCAAATCGCCGACGCCATGGTCTCTTCCGGTTTGAAAGATGCGGGCTACATTTACCTGAACCTTGACGACAACTGGATGGCTAAGCACCGCGATGCAAACGGCAAACTCACCCACGACCCCGACCGTTTTTCTAGCGGCATGAAGGCCCTGGGCGACTACATTCACAGCAAGGGGCTCAAGTTTGGCATTTACGGTGACCGCGGAACCAGAACCTGCCACCATTACAACAATTCCGATCAATTCCCCGGCTCCGAAAGCGGTTCTAACGGAAGGGAAGAACTGGACGCCAAAACCTTTGCTAGCTGGGGCGTAGATTACCTCAAGTACGACAACTGCGAATCCAATCCAAGCACCCAAGAAAAAGATTATACCGCCATGTCCAAGGCCCTCCTCAATTCTGGCCGCGACATCGTGTTCAGTATTTGCATGTGGGAATACAAGGAATGGATGCCTAAAATTGCCAACCTCTGGCGAACCACCTTTGATATTGGCCCCGCATGGATTTCTACTTCTTGGTACAGAGGGGTTTATCAAATTATCAATGACAACAACAAGTACTGGCAAAATGCAAAACCCGGCAACTGGAACGACCCGGACATGCTTGAAGTGGGTAACAACGGTCTTTCTTACGAAGAACAAAAGTCCCAGATGACCATGTGGTCTATTATGGCGGCCCCCATCATGATCAGTTCCGACGTCCGTAACATGAGCAACGAGGTCAAGGAACTATACCTGAACAAGGAGATGATCGCCATCAACCAGGACTCCCTGGGCGTTCAGGGCCACCGTATTTCTGACGTGGACGGCAAGCAGGTTTGGACCAAGCCCTTGCGCAGTGGTGATATTGCCGTGGCACTCCTCAACAACAATTCTTCTACCCAGACCGTCGAATGCACCTTTGCAGACCTTGGCGTAGAGGGTGAAGTAGAAGTTTACGACGCCTGGCAAAAAAAGAACCTAGGGGCACGTACATCCGTTTCCGCAGAACTCCCTGCTCACGGTTCCGCATTGCTTCGCCTGATAATCAAGCCGGTTCCCCGTAAACCGTTCAAGGGAAAAGCATTCGCCATTCCGGGCAAGATCGAGATGGAAGATTTCGACATTAACGGAGTGGGTCGGGGCAATACCACCTACAACGAAAACGATTCCGAGGACCATGGCGCCACCGAAGGAGGCTCAAGTTACCGCCCAGGTACCGGTGTGGACATTTACAAAAAGGCAACCGGTTACATTGTGGGTTACAACCAGGCTGGCGAATGGCTGGAATACTCCGTAAAGGTTGCCAAGACGGGGACATACACCATGTCCGCCGCCGTAGCTTCGGCAAACAGCACATCCAGTTTCAAACTTTCCATAGACGGTGAAGACATTACCGAAGAAATCGCCGTTCCGCAAGCCAGTTCTGGCGAAAACAACTTCGATGACTACAACGAAGTCGAAGTGACCGTGAACTTGACCGAGGGCGAACACGTACTCCGCTGGACAGTAACTGGCGACTGGATGGACATTGACTACATCAAGTTCTGCATCGAAGGGCAATGCGAAGCAACTAGCGCAATCCGTCAAGCAAACTCTGCAGCGGTTCAGAACATTACCGCCCCTTGCCTACGCAAAAAAGGAAACGCCCTTTTCGTCGAAAAGGGCGGCATGCGTTTTGACTTGACGGGTCACAGGATTAAGTAAATTACTTAAGTTCGAACTGTTTCAAGAAGGGCCAGCCTATGGAGCCATTGCCCTGGTCGTGTCCGTTTCCTGTGCCATTGGCCCCATTCTTGTCGGTACAAAGCACAACCTTCGCGCCGCCTTTGCAGTTTGAATATTCCTGGCATCCACTGGAATTTGTGGCCGGGTTGCCGGTACAGCCATCTTTTTCGGCCCAGAACTTAAAATTATTTTCGGCACCCAAGAAATCCAACCCATCTCTCATAAAGCTTTCACCACCTGCATAAGGACAAACATTATCTTGAGAACCGCGGAACATGATTACCGAAATTGGACGCACAATATTGCAGGAAACGCTATTGGTCCTGTTCAGGTCCATGGCTGCAGGAGCCACCGCGGCAAAGACATCTGACATATTGCACGCCACATGATTACTCATGCCCCCGCCCATGGAGAAACCGGTCGCATAAATTTTCCTGGGGTTGATGCAGGCAATTTCCTCGACTTTCTTAATCATTTCACGAGAAAATTTAACATCGTCATCTCTGGAGCAGCAGGGGCCCACATTCCAGCCAGCCCCCATGGGGGACACTCCATCGGTACCATCCGGGTACAGCGAAATTACCCCTTCTGGGTCCGTTTTTGACTTATAAGTTGAACCACCATAATCCGCCATTTGGCCTGCGCCTGACCCTCCGATGGGGTGATAATCCACAACCATGGGAACTGGCTTGGACCCGTTATAGGCACTGGGGACATGCATAATGAATGTACGAGTTTTTCCATCCACCACCACACTCATATTGTAATCGCCCGGAGTTACGGTTTTACCGGCGCAGGTCGTAGGAACATCGGGAGGCGTAAAGGTACCGCTCTGGCTATTGCTTGTAGGATTGGTCCTACCTGCAGAACTAGAAGATTCAACGTCTGAAGAGGCCGGATTCATGATTATAGACACACCGGTCTCATTTTCCTGGGACATCTGGTAAATAACAGCCTCGTAGCCCTCTTTTCGGAAGGAAAAATTCGGCAAGGGAGCACCATCTTTAAACAAGGAGCCACTGCCCGTCAGCATGTAGGAACTATTTGTGCCGTCAATGTTTATGCGTATAAACTTCACCCCGTGGGCGGACACCTTGGAAAAATCCAGGGACACATTTCCAAAGACATGTTGCAGGGAACGCTGATATACTATCTTGCCCAAGGCATCTATCGCAGACACCTTAAAAATACTTGCGTGTACATTTTCAATACTCAGCACCTGGTTCGCATAACGGACCTTCATATTCAAATCCGCAACACCTGAAAGGGCTGCAGAGTTTTCATCAATGCTGAAATACCCCACATTGTCCGTCTTGGCACTTACACCGGCATGGTTAAAAGAGTTAATCATCACACCGGACAACGGTTCTCCCGTGCTGGACTGGACTGTTCCGGAAATGCTCCAGGCAAATGCCTGTGCACAAAACAGCGAGGAAAATACAAAAAAACCGAAGGTTGTGCCAACGGCGCTTTTTCCACCAAACATAGACATAGAGGCTCCTTTTAATGTGTTTCCACACCCAGCCTCATTTTCCCTTAGCCTAAATATACATGCAATATGGCTTTTTATGACGTAAAAAAAAGTTAATTGCCCCAAGCAAGCTTAAAACGGCATCGCACTTCGTAAACATTTTCAAACAAACACATGGACAATTTATCCAAACCGGACACCAAAAAAGTACTATCAGTTTCAAAAAAATTAGAGTATATTATTCTAAGGATGCAATAGATTGGGCGAATCAAAGGGGAATATTATGAATTTTTCCAAAAAGATTACGCTTTTCGCCCTTTTGGGGCTAACTTCCATTGCCAACGCAGGCCCCGGCCTTGCTGACGGTGCCGCCAAGTTCGTAGGTAACATCATCCAAAGCACTCAGGTGCGCAGTGATTTCACAACGCTATGGAACCAGGCGACTGCCGAAAACGGCTGTAAATGGGAATCCATTGAAGGCAGCCGTGGCAACTACAACTGGGGTGCTTGCGATGCTGCCTACAACTGGGCAAAGCAAAACGGAGGCTTCTTCAAGTTTCACGCCCTAGTATGGGGCGGCCAGTACCCGAGTTGGCTGAACGGTCTAAGCGCCGATGAGACCAAGAAGGCCATTACCAGTTGGTTTGATGCCGTTCAAAAGCATTACCCCGACCTGGAAATCATTGACGTGGTAAACGAAGCCATTAGAACCGGTAACGGCAGTTACCACTCCGGTTACGGAAGGGGCAACAACATTGTTCCTGCCCTGGGTGGCGACAACAATGACTACGCCTTTGTGACCACGGCCTTCAAGATGGCCCGTGAACGTTGGCCCAAGGCTATCCTAATCTACAACGACTACAACACCATCCAGTACGATGTGGACAAGGGCATCGATCTTATCAATACCATTAAAAAGAACGGGGCTCCCATTGACGCTTACGGTCTTCAGGCCCATGACCTGGTAACTCAGGGTGGTGGCTTTGGCGGAACAGGCGGCGGCGGCGACTGCATGGACTATACCCAGTTCAAAAACACCATGGAAAAGATCCATAGCCAGACCCAAATGCCCATATTCATCTCTGAATATGACATTCCGAACACTAATGACGACATTCAGGAACAGTGCTTCAAAGAACAAATTTCCTACTGGATGGAAGCGGACTATGTAGCGGGTATCACCCTTTGGGGCTACATCTATGGTCAAACCTGGCTTGATTGCGACGGCGCTGCAGCAGGTTGCTCTGGCATTATCAAGGACGGCAAGGACCGTAAGGCCATGACCTGGCTCAAGCAGTACCTGGCCTCCAACAAGGGTGTCAATTCCACCGGGCTTGCCACCGGCGTTACAACGCCTCCCGAACCCCAGAAGCCTTTCAGGGGTGCCGCATTCGACATTCTTGCAGACAGGATTGAAGCCGAAGACTTTGACATTCCAGGCATAGGCCGCAACGAAGACGGCACTTCCAACGCCTCTTACGGTGATGCAGAATTCGAGAACAAAGGCGAAAGTACCTATCGCGAAGGTACCGGCGTAGACATCAAGGATGGTATCGGCAGCAACCAGCACGCCATCGGATGGAACGCCACCGACGACTGGCTGGAATATACCATCAATGTCAAAGAAGCCGGCGATTACACCCTGTTCGCCGCCGTGTCAGGCGAAGGCGGACAACTGAAGTTCTCCCTAGACGGCGAGGATATTGGTGACGTACTGACCGTGTCCAAGTCCAATGCCGAACCCAGCGACGAAGAAGTCGACGAATCCGTCTATGGCGATTTCTTCAAGGTAAAGACCAACGTGACGCTCCCCGCCGGAACGCATATCTTGCGCATGACCGTTGTCAAGCAGTGGTTCGACCTCGACTACTTCAACTTTGTCAAGGGCAAGGACGCCGAAGACAACGCCCCCGTTGGCACCGAAGCCATCGCAGGCAACATCCACATGGCAGTTCACCATTTGGTCCAATACGACCTGATCGACATCCATGGCAAGCGCCTGGGCAGCATCAGCGCCTACACCATGGACCAGGCCATTGCCACCGCCAAAAATTGGAACACGGTGAAATCTACAGGAGTCTATTTCCTCCGCTCCAGAGCTACCGGCAAGGTCCATAGCTTGCGCATTGTCAAGTAACCAAAATTCAAATTCCCCTTCAAACAAAGTCTCGGAACTGATGTTCCGGGATTTTTTGTAAACGTGGCTTAACAAAGTCATGGATAAATTGTCAAAAGATTATTCCAAATTGGAATGTTTATCCCCCCTTTTTCTAGGTAAATTTCATAAAAACAAGGGGATGGATTATGAATTTTACTAAAGCAGTTGCGCTTTTTGCCCTGACCGGATTAATCTCCGTAGCCAATGCGGCCCTGGCCGATGGCGGAGCCAAGTTCCTGGGCAACATTACCACAAGCGGCCAAGTTCGTGACGACATGGGCACCTACTGGAACCAGATTACAGCAGAAAACGGCTGCAAGTGGGGTTCCATCCATAGCCTTTCTAACGGCAACAGTGGAACTAGCAAATTTGCCTGGGACAACTACGACAAATGTTATGGCGCCTACCAGTGGTCAAAACAAGCCCCCGGACGCCACTTCAAGTTCCACGCCCTGGTTTGGGGATCCCAGTACCCGAATTTCCTTTGCAAAAAGAAAAACCCGAGTATTACCGTCGAAAAAACCCGGCAGTACATTACGGAATGGTTCGATGCCGTTGCCGCCAAATTCCCCGACCTGGAATACATCGACGTGGTGAACGAAGCCATTTGGGCCGGCAACAACTACCACTCCGGCTACGGCAAGCCCGCCCAGGGTGCCGAAGGCCGTAGCACCGACGATACCGAATGCGGTGGTTCCTACATTATCGAAGCCCTCGGTGGCGACCGTGTGGTAAACGGCAAGCACCAATACGACTTTATCACTACCGCCTTTAAGATGGCACGTGAACGTTGGCCGAATGCCGTATTGATTTATAACGACTACAATACCCTTACCTGGCAGATGAACGAAGGCATTGAACTGGTGCAAACCATCATAAAGAATGGTGCCCCTGTTGACGCCTATGGTCAGCAAGCCCACGACTGCAAGGGCATGAGCAAGTCCGACTTCGAAAGCAAATTGACCAGAATCCATAACGAAACTGGGTTACCCCTGTTCATTACGGAATATGACATTAGCCAGGCCGATGACAATGCTCAAAAGAATGACTATGCAAACCAGATTCCCTTTATGTGGGAAACAGAATGGATTGCGGGCATTACCATCTGGGGCTACATCAACGGTTCTACTTGGGCATCCAACACCGGTATCATTCAGCCAAACGGTCAAAAGCGCGCCGCCATGGTCTGGCTCGAAGAATACTTCAAGAACAATTTGAGCAAGGGCAAGAGCGTAAAAATCACTCCTAACGGTACCGAAATTGTCTACTCCGAAGAAAAGGAACAGGAACCCTATAACGGAACCGCTATCGTAATTGACGTAAAAGACACGATTCAGGCCGAGCACTACGATAAGGCCGGTATCGGCTTTGGCAATGACTCTTACAGCGACGGCAGCAGCGACAACAAGGGCGACGCAAATTTCCGCATGGATGAGGGCGTTGATATCTATTGGGGTGGCACAGACATGAAAGGCCTGGTTATCGGTTACACGGAACCTGGCGACTGGGTGGAATACACCGTAGACTTTAAACAAAAAGGGCCCTACACTATTAAGGCCGTTGTCTCTTCGGCTAACGAAAATTCCAGTTTCAAGCTTTATGTAGACGACGTTCCCATCACCGATGAAATGATTGTTCCCAAGACTGGCGATGAAGACTGGAATACCTACCAAGAAATTGGCGGAATTGTGGACAGCGTCTCTACAGGCAAGCACATCTTGAAGGTGGAATCCATTGGCGGCTGGTTCAATCTGGACTACATCATTTTTGAAAACGTTGCACCGCCCGAAACGCCCGAAGAACCGGAAGGAATCGTCAAAAATGTCAAGATGGTCACGGATATGGCTGCGGACTACGATATTATCGACATTCGTGGCAAACGTCTTGGCCGCCTGAGCGCGCGTTCTACGCAAGATGCCATCAAGACCATCAAGGAAAACAATATGATCAAGTCCTCTGGCATCTACTACATCCGTTCTAGATCCACCGGAAAGATCCAGAGTTTGCGTATCGCAAAATAAGTACACCCAAACACCCAATACCCCACCCTGGAACGTCCGTTCCAGGGTGATTTTTTATATTTCCGGCTAATGAGAGAACCCGCGGAACATAGGCAAGAAAAGGAAAAGTGCATCCTCGTAGGAATAGCCACCCCGAAGGTGCGCCCCTGGCTTGCCCAGGAGCAACTTGCGGAACTGGGCCGCCTCGCCGAGACCGCAGGAGCCGTCGTTTCGGCCTCCTACCTGCAGCGGGTCCAGAACTTTAGCCCTGCCACCCTCATCGGCGAAGGCAAGGTCGAAGAAATCAAGCATGCTCTAGCCCAGCTGGACGCCAAGATGGTGGTATTTGACGACGACCTTTCTGGTTCCCAGGTGCGCAACCTGGAACAGCGCCTTCCGGGAATCAAGGTGCTGGACCGTACGGGCCTGATTCTGGACATTTTCGCCAAGCACGCCATCACGGCAGAAAGCCGCCTGATGGTAGAGGTTGCTCAGCTCCAATACATGATGCCCCGCCTCACAAGAGCCTGGACCCACCTTTGCCGCCAGCACAACGGAGGTATCGGCACCAAGGGTCCCGGCGAAACCCAGCTGGAAACGGACCGCCGCATGATCCGCAAGCGCATCCAGGAACTGAAAAAGAAACTGGCCAAAATCGAGGACGCCCGAGAAAGCCAGGCCGAAAAGCGAAACGACATCTTTCAGGTTGGGATCGTAGGCTACACCAATGCGGGCAAGTCCACCCTCACCAACCGCCTGACCGGTGCCGACGTTTACGTAGAGGACAAGCTTTTTGCCACCCTGGACAGCACCACCCGCAAGCTTTTTCTGGACGGGGAAAACATTATCCTTTCGGATACCGTAGGTTTTATCCGCAAGCTCCCCCACAACCTTATCGAGACCTTCAAGAGCACCTTAGGAGTGGCAGCCCATGCGGACTGCATCTTGGAGGTAGTGGACGGAGCCGCTCCCGACTACCGGGAACATCTGGAAGTGACCCACAGGACTTTGGAAGGTATCATCGACGAAAAGACGCCCCGAATCCGGGTGTTCAACAAGGTGGAAATCGCCGACGAGGCTCGCCGTACCGAACTTTTGCAGAACTATCCGGAGGCCATCCAGATCAGTGCCAAGGAGAATATCGGCATGGAGCGGCTCCGCAAGGAATTCAAGGACCAGCTGGAACGCTGGAAAGAACGTCGAACCGCCCGAGAGGCCGAAGAAAAGGAACGTGCCGAGGCGGCATGGCCTGATTGATTAGGAATTCAGATTTCGGAGTTCAGAATTTAAAATATATAATGTGAAGAGAATCATGTAGAGTGCAGAACGAGGTTTAATGAACAAAGAGGAACTTAAAGAAAAATACGGTAAGAAACGGGTGCCTCACGAATGGCGCGGGACGGACAAGTTCACCGCCCTGGTCACCACCTTCTTCGGCACGGGAATGAGCCCGAAGGCCCCTGGAACCATGGGCAGCCTCGCCGCAACGATTGTCGCCTACCCCATGGCCCTCTTGGCGAGTAGCCTATTTGGAGACAGCATCGAACTCTCTCTGGGTCGTTTCTGCTGCGTCAACCTGTATTTTCTCATGGCTGCCCTCATCGTCTTTTTCGGAGCTATCCCGTTTGTGGACAAAGCCATGCGGGACACGGGCACCGAAGACCCTGGCTGGATTGTGATTGACGAGGTGTGCGGAATCTTCATGGCACTCTCCTTTGTGACGTCGGGGGCCATCATGGCATACCCCTGGATTTTGGCTATCGCCTTTGGACTTTTCCGCTTTTTTGACATCTTGAAGCCCCTTGGAATACACCGTTTCGAGAAATTCCCCGGAGCATGGGGTGTCATGGCAGACGACCTGCTGGGCGGTATCTATGCAGGAATTTTACTAGGAGGGGGCTCATGGTTCGTCTCTTCTTATTATTGATTTTTGCCTTTGTCACTTTTGCTAATGCAGAAGTGATAAACGCAAGGCCTTCTGTCAACGGCAAGCTCCACGTTCAAGGCACAGACCTTTTTGACGAGCAAGGTAATCAGGTGGTTCTGAAAGGGGCAAGCACCCACGGCCTTACCTGGTTTCCGCAGTTCGTGAACAACGGGCTTTTCAAGCAGCTCAGCCGTGAATGGAACACCAACCTGATACGCCTCGCCATGTATTCCGACGACTACGTGAATGGCGACCGAAAGAAAAATCTAGAGGTGCTCCGCAAGGGTGTACAGTACGCTATCGAAAACGACATGTACGTGATGGTGGACTGGCATATTCTCACCGACAACAACCCAAACCAGAACCTGGCCGAAGCCATCAACTTCTTCAACATGATGGCCAAGGAATACGCCGACGTTCCCAACGTGATTTTTGAAATCTGTAACGAGCCCAATGGTGACTGCACCTGGGAAGACATCAAGGAATACGCGAACATCATCATCCCTGTGATACGCAGACATAAGCCCGACGCCCTGATTCTCATCGGCACACCCAACTTTGACCGAGAAATTCAGGAACCTGCGAAAGACCCGGTGGACTTTGAGAACGTGATGTATTCCTTCCACTTCTACGCCACCTCCCACAAGGGTGAATCCCTTGCAAAGCTCAAAGAAGTCGTAGGTGGCGGCACCCCCATCTTCATTACCGAAAGCGGGTTCTGCGAGGCCAGTGGCGATGGAAAGATCGACCTGGAAAGCGTCAAGCAATGGTATGCCACCCTGGATTCCCTGCACCTGAGCTATACCGTCTGGAGCATGTCCAACAAGGAAGAGGAATCCGCCATGGTCCTCTCCGACTCACGGGCGGTGGAATACCTTACCGAAGAAGACCTGAGCCTTTCTGGACTTTACGCCCGGGCTCTTTTCCAGGGCAAGGACCTGAACCAGATTCCGCTTATCTACGAGCCCATCTCCAACTTCAAGATTCTCGCTCGTACAAAGCCCTACCTAGTATGGGGAATTTTCGCCATACCCGTCTTTATCGTAATCCTTCTCGTTTTCCTCATCCAGAAAATCAGGAAGCGTTTCCGCTACAACAGAATCCGCACCTACGACGACCTTCTTAAATTCAGCAAGAACGAAAGCGCGAAAAAATTCAATTCAAAGCCGGCAAAGCAGTTCCTTGGCGACCTGTTCCTTTTCTTGAGTACGTTCTGCACGTTAATTTATCTCTGCTGGCGCTTTACATGTTCCATTCCGTATGCCTACGGATGGGTCGCCATCATCGGAAGCTGCATCCTACTCGCCATAGAAGTCCTCGGTTTTATCGAATCGCTCATACACTACAGCGGAATGCTCAAGCTGCGGGAACATCCCCTGCCAGAAATTGCCGACACGGACTACCCCGACGTAGATATTTTCATTTCTACATACAACGAACCCCCGGAACTTTTGCGCAAGACCATCATCGGCTGCAAGCACATGGACTACCCCGACCGCTCCAAGGTGCATATCTATCTTTGCGACGACAACCGCCGTAACGAAATGCGGGGGCTTGCCGAAGAACTGGGCGTAAACTACTTCGACCGCCCGAATAACGAGGGCGCGAAGGCGGGTAACCTGAACGCGGCACTCGCCCGGACGAGTTCACCCTACGTAGTAACATTTGATGCCGACATGATTCCGCAGAGGAAGTTCCTGCTCAGGACTATCCCCTATTTTGTGGATGCCGAGCGTATCAACGCAAGCCTCCCCGAAGAAAAACGCCGCCCCCTCGGGTTTATCCAGACACCGCAAAGTTTCTACACGCCCGACGTATTCCAGCACAACCTCTATGCCGAAAGAAAGGTCCCCAACGAGCAGGACTATTTCTACTGTGTCATCGAGGCGGCCAAGACCTCGACAAACAGCGTAATTTACGGCGGTTCCAACACGATTATCTCCCGCAAGGCCCTGGAAGATATCGGCGGGTTCTACACGAAATCCATCACGGAGGACTTTGCGACAGGCATGCTGATTGAATCGGCAGGCTACGTGAGCCTCGGCCTTTCGCAGCCGCTAGCCTCGGGTATCGCCCCTTCGACATTCAAGGAACACATCCAGCAACGCACCCGCTGGGGCCGTGGCGTTATCGCCACCGCAAAGCAGCTCAAGTTCATGTTCAACCGCAAACTGGGCATCTCGCAGAAACTGAGCTACCTGAGTTCCGTGCTCTACTGGTTTTCCCCTATCAAGAACCTTGTCTATCTGTTTGCACCGCTCACCTTCGCCGTATTCTGCATCCCGGTTTTCAAGTGTACGCTTATCGACCTTGCCCTCTTCTGGCTCCCGATGCACCTGATGTCGATGTGGGCACTCCGCATCACGAGCCAAGGGAAGATTTCTGCCCGCTGGAGCGGTATCTACGAGACATCCGTCATGCCCTTCCTACTTATGCCGATAATCAAAGAGACTCTGGGCATTACCCTTTCAAAATTCAAGGTGACAACAAAAGACAAGCGCAATTTTCACAACAAGGCCGACAAGAAGACCATCGCCCCGTTTGCTGTTTTGCTCGCCCTGACCGTCGCGGGCATCGTCCACATGAGTTATATGATTATCGCGCTCGGGTATATCGAAATTCTCGCCGTGCTCTTCTGGCTTGTGCGCAACACCTACTACCTCACCATGTGCCTGTTCCTCGGGATGGGGCGCGATTCCGATGGAGAACCCGTGAAGGTCCTTGCTGCCGAAAGGGCGATGGTGAAAAAGCAGGACGGGCATGAAATCGAGGGTATTACCACGAAACTCACAGAACACGGCGTGGATATCTTTACCGACGAGCTGAATGTCCTGAACCTGGGCGAACCCATCGGCCTCACCCTATCGAAGAAGGTGTACACCCTGCAGGTTACGGGAACGGTGGTTGCCATCCGGAATTCATGCAATCCTGCGATTCCGTGCGTTTACACCGTCGAAATTATGGACTTTGGCGGGCAAAAGGACGAATACATCCAGATGCTCTACGACCGCACGCCCACACTCCCCCAGAGACTCCAACTGAGTAACGGGCTTGTGGACAACCTGTGGAACAATATCGGCCACCGAATCGTGACCCGATAATATTTCTATCTTTACGCCCGAAACAAACGGATACTAGATCCTTCGAATACGCATCTTCGATGTTTTGCTCAGGATGACAGTTTAAGAAAGATACTAGGCCCTAAAACCTATAACCTAAAACCTGAAGCCTGAATATGCTTTTCAATTTCGACATGATCCAGGGCGTCTATGCCCGCATTCCCGCCCGCGTTGAAGCTGCCCGCAAGCAGCTCTCCCGTCCGCTCACCCTCGCCGAAAAGATTATCTACAGCCACCTGATCGATGGCGCCGAGAACAGGACTTACGAGCGCGGCAAGGATTTTGCCGAATTCCACCCCGACCGCGTGGCCATGCAGGATGCAACCGCCCAGATGGCCCTTTTGCAGTTCACCACCGCCGGTAAGGCCCGCGTGGCAGTGCCCAGCTCCGTGCACTGCGACCACCTGATTATCGCCCGCGAAGGTGTCGAAAAGGATTTGCCCCGCGCCAAAGAAGAAAGCAAGGAAGTTTACGATTTCCTCCAGTCCGTGTCTGCCAAGTACGGCATTGACTGCTGGCTCCCGGGTGCAGGCATCATCCACCAGGTGGTGCTCGAAAACTACGCCTTCCCGGGCGGAATGATGATTGGTACCGACTCCCACACCGTGAACGCTGGCGGCCTCGGCATGCTCGCGATTGGCGTGGGCGGTGCAGACGCCGTGGATGCCATGGTCGGCCTCCCGTGGGAACTCAAGTACCCGAAGATGATCGGCGTGAAGCTCACCGGCAAGCTCCAGGGCTTCGCTACCGCCAAGGACATCATCCTCAAGCTCGCAGGCATCCTCACCGTTAAGGGCGGCACCAACGCCATTATCGAATACTTCGGCGAAGGCGCACGCAGCCTCTCCGCAACAGGCAAGGCGACGATTGCCAACATGGGTGCCGAAGTAGGCGCAACATGCTCCACCTTCAGCTACGACGATTCCATGAGCCGCTACCTCAAGGTGACTGGCCGTGCCGACGTTGCCGCCGCCGCCGACAAGATTGCAGAACACCTCAAGGCCGACCCCGAAGTCGAAGCAAATCCGGAAAAGTACTTTGACCGCGTTGTGGAAATCGACCTCAACACGCTCATTCCGCATTACAACGGCCCGTTCAGCCCGGACCGCGCTTTCGCCGTGACCGACATGGCAGAATCCCTCAAGGCCACCGAAACCAAGCCGGAATCTACGCCGGTCGTGAGCGCCGCCCTCATCGGTTCTTGCACGAACTCCAGCTACGAAGACCTCTACATGGCCGCGAACATGATCAAGCAGGCCCTCGCCAAGGGTCTTACCCCGAAGTGCCCGCTCCTCATCAACCCGGGTTCCGAACAAGTTCGCTACACTGCAGAACGCGATGGCCTCATCGACTTGTTCAAGCAGTTCGGTGCAACGATCATGACAAACGCTTGCGGTCCTTGCATTGGCCGCTGGGACCGCGCCGGTGCCGACAAGAAGGAACTCAACACCATCGTCCACAGTTTCAACCGCAACTTCGCAAAGCGCGCCGACGGCAACCCGAACACGCACGCATTCGTCGCCTCCCCGCTCATGGCCGTGATTGCAGCGCTCAGCGGCGACATCCGCTTCAACCCGATGACCGACACTCTCGTGAACAGTGAGGGCAAGGCCGTGAAGCTCGACCCGCCGCAGCAGTGTGAACTCCCGCCGAAGGGTTTCGAAGTCAAGGACGCAGGCTACCAAGCCCCCGCCGAAGACGGTTCCAAGATTACCATTTCCATCAACCCCGAAAGCAAGCGTTTGCAGGCTCTCGCTCCGTTCGCCGCCTGGGACGGCAAGGACATCGTCGGCGCCCCGCTCCTCATCAAGGCGAAGGGCAAGTGCACCACCGACCACATCTCCATGGCCGGTCCGTGGCTCAACTACCGCGGTCACCTCGAAAACATTTCGAACAACATGCTCATCGGCGCCGTGAACGCCTTCAACGGCGAAACGAACAAGGTTCTCTGCCAGTGCGGTGAATACAAGGAAGTCCCCGAACTTGCGAAGATTTACAAGGCCAAGGGCACGGGTTCCATCGTCATCGGTGACGAAAACTACGGTGAAGGCTCCAGCCGCGAACATGCCGCCATGGAACCGCGCTTCCTCGGCGTGAAGGCCGTGATTGTGAAGAGCTTCGCCCGCATCCACGAGACGAACCTCAAGAAGCAGGGCATGCTCGCCCTCACCTTCAAGAACGCCGCCGACTACGACAAGATCCAGGAACAGGACGTATTCGACATCGTGGGCCTCACCAAGTTCGCCCCAGGTTCCGAGTTCACCCTCGTCGCCCACCACAAGGACGGCTCCGTCGATAACATCGCCCTCTGCCACACCTACAACGAACAGCAGTGGGCATGGTTCAAGGCGGGTTCCGCCCTCAACCTCATCCGCGCGAACAACAAGTAAAAAAATGTCCATCATTTCCATGACCGGGTTCGGCAAGAGCGAATCCACCCTGAACGGAACCACCTGCGTTATCGAAGTGCGCAGTGTGAACAGCCGTTTCCTTGAAATTTCCAGCAAAATCCCCAAGAACTTCGCCTACCTAGAAAACGACCTGAAGGCAATTATCAAGGACAAACTTACCCGTGGCTCGGTGAACCTGTCCATCACGCTCGGCGAAGGCGCCGTCGGGAACATCCCCGTGTGCTATAACGACGCCGCAGTCGCCAAGTTCGTAGAAATCACCAAGGCCATGCAGGCCAAGTACGGCATCGAAGGCGAAATCAAGTTGGAACACGTGCTGGCCATTCCCGAAGTGCTGCAGTTCACCGACGCCGGTGCCGACAACGAAGCCTGGGCCGCCCACTTAAAAAGTGAACTCTCCAAGGCCCTGGACGGTGTCATCGCCATGCGGGAAAAAGAAGGGGCCAACCTGGCCGCCGACCTCACAAAGCGGGTCGCCCATCTAGAAGACGTGCTCGCCAAAATCGAGGTGCTGGACCCCCAGCGCATCGAAACCTGGAAAGTCAAGTTCAAGGAGCGGGTGGACGCCCTGATGAAGGACAGCGAAATCGACGACGTGCGACTGCTGCAAGAAGCCTGCATCATGGCGGACAAGCTGGACATCCACGAAGAGATTACCCGCTTCCACAGCCACAACAAGCTGTTCCTGGACGCCCTCAAGAAGGGCGGTGCGCAGGGAAAGAACCTCGGGTTTATCCTTCAGGAGATGGGCCGCGAAGCAAATACCCTTGGAACAAAATGCCAGAGCGCCGAAATCGCGGCCCTGGCCATCGAACTCAAGAACGAGATCGAGTGCATTAGGGAACAGAGCCTGAACATCGCATAAGGCAAGCGACATAAGGTTCGAGCCGAGCGAGGAACGCTACAACAATTTTTTATAGGTCTTATCGATAGCGATAGCGCCAAGCGGAGCCGTAATCATAATGGAAAGTGCGGCTAGCGTCAGCACGTTGTTTCCGCAAGCAAGTCCATAAGAAAGAGGCACGCCGCCGATTGCCGCCTGAACCGTTGCCTTGGGCATATAGGCCAGCATACAGAAGAGCCGTTCCTTCTTGTTCAATACAGACCGAACCATGCAAGTCCAGACACCAAACATTCTGAAGAACATGGCCCCGAACACCACAAGAACAACACCTATCCCCGATGCGAGGGCGAATTTTACATCCAGGGCGCTGCCTACCAACACAAACAACACCACCTCGGCGGCCACCCAGAGTTTGGTGAATTTTTCCGAAAGCCTCTGGGCAAGCACCTGATGCCGCGCGAAGATACAGGCAGCAATGGCCACCACCGCAATCATGCTGGAAAAGGGCACCACTCCCGACAAGTCGTGTTCCAAATCGTTCAGCAAAAAGGCAAAGCTCAGGATTATCATGACTTTTACCGTATCACGAATATGGAAACGCTTGAAAAACAAAACCAGCAAAAGTCCAAGAGCAACACCGACAGCTATGCCAAGCAATATGGCCACGGGAACCTGCGCAAAGCTTGCCGCCGAAACCGTATCTCCCTTCAACAGTGCCAAAAAAGCCGAAAACATCACCAGCACATAGACATCATCCAAGGACGCCCCCGCCAAAAGCATCTGGGGAATTCCGTGTTCTACTCCCCTGCCCTCCGATTTCAGCTTCAGCATCCGGGGCACGACAACCGCCGGCGACACCGCAGCAATGGTGCTCCCCATCAGTGCAGCCTCCCAGTAAGTCACGCCCATAAATATTGGTGCAAGAATCACCACGCCAATCATTTCTGCTGTGGCCGGCACAAAACACATCATCAACGCGGGCCGTCCGATATTTTTGAAATCGTGAAGGCTCAGGGAAAGCCCTGCCCGGGTTAGGATAATGACCAAAGCAAGTTCCCGCAGGTCCGGTGCAAAATCCAGAAATTTAGGCTGGAGCAAATCGAGACAATGAGGCCCGAGCAAGATACCCGTGATAATCATCCCGAGAATGGCAGGCAGACGGAGCTTTACAAAAACAAACCCGAGGGCTAGCCCAACCAAGAAGATATAGGCTAAACTGGTCAGCACCCGGCACTCATCTCCCTGGCTAGTTCAATTAAAGTCTGTACACCGAATCCGGTGGCCCCGTATTCGGTGTATTTCCATTTCTTGGTCACAAAGGCGGTGCCCGCGATATCCCAGTGGGCCCAGGCGGTATTTTCGGGAACGAATTCCTGCAAGAAGAGGGCGGCAGATATGGCACCTGCGTCGCTTCCGGTGTTCTTCAGGTCGGCGAATTTGTCCTTGAGGGCGTCGGCGTATTCTTCTTCGAGAGGCATGCTCCAGAACTTTTCGCAGCAGGCTTCTCCGCAGTTGATGACCTTCAGGGCAAGGTCGTCGTCGTTGCTGAAAAATCCAGTTACCGCATAGCCCAGGGCTCGGACCATGGCACCGGTGAGGGTGGCAAGGTCCACGATGTGGGTGGCCCCAATCAGGCCCGCTTCGGCAAGTCCGTCGGAGAGGACCAGGCGGCCTTCGGCGTCGGTGTTGTCCACCATGACGGTCTTGCCGTTTTTCGCCTTGAAGATGTCGCCGGGCAGCACCGACCTGTTGCCGATGGCGTTTTCGGCCAGGCAGCACACGGCACTCACCTTGACGGGGAGTTTCAGGGTGGCAATGGCCTGGATGGCGGCCAGCGCGGTGGCTGCTCCGCTCATGTCGCTGATCATCTCGGGCATGGACTTGGCTGGCTTGAGGCAGAGTCCGCCGGTGTCGAAGGTAAGGCCCTTTCCGACAATGACCAGGTGGTCGTGGGAGGTGCGGCCTTTTTTACCTGCGGATTTGCCTGCAGATTTGCCAGCCGCAAATTTCGTGCCGTCGTAGCTGAGGGTAATCATGTGGGGCTCGTGGGAGCTGCCCTTGCCCACGGTCACATGGCCCATGAAGCCTTCTTTTTCCAGCTGTTTCATGTTCCGCACCTTGATGGAAAGGCCCGGCGTGTATTTGGCGATGGTCTTTGCATCTTCTACGAAGGCGGCAGGGTACAGGTCAGAGGCGCTGGTGTTGATCAGGTTTCGTGCCAGGGTGATGGCCTTCTGTTCCACGGCCACTTCTTCGGCAATCTTTTTGAATGCGGCGGCACGGTCGCCGGCCACGATTTCAAAAGTCACCTGGAAATTTTCTTTCTGCTTGCTCTTGTAGGCGTCGAACTTGTAATCGGCGTAATGGAGTCCGTGGAGTATGGCCTTGAACTGTTCGTCGGCGGCGTCGGCCAAGAACAGGCTCACGCAGGGCACCTGCCTTTTCATTGCCTTTTGGGCCAGGCGGTAGGCGGCCATGCGCAAGTGGTCAAGGGCGGAAAGTCCGCGCTCCTTGGCGGCATCCACAAAGAAGGTGTTGCATCCGTCGATTTCAAGGAATTCTAAATCTTCGAAGGGCCCATCCTTGATGCCCTTCAGCACGGATTCCACCTGGGATTCACCCTTGGCGGAAAGCACTTTTGAAAATTGGATGGACTCTTTGACAAAGAAAAGGGCGTAGGCCTTGTTGTCGTTAACCTTGGCGGTTTCAGCAGCTATAATGTTCAATTTCATGGCCCAAATGTAGAAAATTGCTATAATTAGAGTGTATAAATGGAGGATACTATGAATCTCAAAGTGTCTGGAATTATTTCTGTTTTGACCCTTGCCGCCGCTGTTTTTGCGGCTCCGCAGGCCCAACCCGCCGCTAATGCTGCTCCGGCCCAAGAAGCCGCTGCCCCTGCAGCTACTGAAACCGCCGCAGCCCCTGCTGCTCCCGAAACGACTGCACCTGCGACAGCTGCAGAAGCTGTTCCTGAACAAGCGGCTGCTCCCGCGACTGAACAAGCCGCTGCTCCTGAACAAACGGCCGCCCCTGCCGAAGCACCCGCTGCCGAAGCTGCTCCGACTGAAGAGGCTGCCGCTCCCATGGCCGTCCGTGGCGGTGAAGCCCCTGCAGCATCTAGCGCTCCTGCTCCCGAACAAGAAGCAACCCCTGCCGCAGCTGCCCCTGCTCCGACCAAGACTGTTGTTTACCGCACGGTCTATTCTTCTGAACCGGTGGAACTCAGCGGTACCAAGGTCCACACCGTTTACGTGAGCCCCACAGACGCTCAGGTATCCACAAGCTTTGATGACCTTCGTGGCCTCATCCCCATGAAATGGAGCTTGGGTGTCCAAGGCTTTATCGGCTCGTACCACATGTATTCTTCTTACAGCGACGATTACTACTTGCATGACTATGACGGCCTCACCTGGCGTGCGGGTCTTGTTGGCATTATTCCCGTGACCGACTACACCATCGGTGTCAAGGTGGCCGCCCTTTTTGAACAGAGCGAGGCCAAGGCCAGCGGACACACGGCCAGGTATTCCCTGAAGGGCAAGTTCAAGCAGCGCAAGATCGATGTACCGGTGCTGTTCGCCTTCAAGGCCCCCCGTTCTTCCCTGATGTTCGAAATCGGTACCCAGGCTTCCATGGCCATCAAGGACGAATTCCGTGCCACCATTGACGGGAAGACCAGCCGGCTGGACATGTTGGACAAGGATTTCCGCAACACTATTGACTGGGATATCGTCTGCGGTTTCTCCATTATGGCGAACCAGTACCTGGGCTTCGATTTCCGCTTCAACATCGGTATTTCCAACCTCTACGATACCGACAACAGCGAATCGATGAAACTCTTCGAAGTGGATGACCTTTCCTCCACCTCGTTCCTGCTGGGTGCATCCTTCTACATTTTCTAGTCTAGATGCTCCTTCCTGTAGTTGCTGTTCTTGTAGGTCTTTCGTTCCTGGTCTGGAGCGCAGACAAGTTTGTTGACGGTGCCGTGGGTGTCGCCAAGTTCATGGGCATGTCTACCCTTCTCATTGGCATGGTGGTGGTTGGCTTCGGAACCTCCGCCCCGGAGATGGTGGTGTCAGCCCTTTCGGCCGCACAGCACAATCCAGAACTTGCCCTGGGCAACGCCTACGGAAGCAACATCGCGAACATAGCCCTGATCTTGGGCTTTACAGCGGTGATTCGTCCGGTGGCTGTTAAGAAAATCGCCCTCAAGCGGGATTTGCCCATTTTACTGGCGGTTTCGGCTTTCTCCATGTTTTTGGTGTCTAATTTGTCCGTGTCCAGGATGGACGGCGTTATCCTGCTTGCCGTTTTCGCCATGGCCATGGTCATTAATATCGCAAGCGAAATACACGAGAAAAAAACGCAGTCAGAAGTCGAGGTAGAAGAATCGAACGAAACTTCTGTTCCTCTGTGGAAATCCCTTTTCTGGCTTCTGTTCGGCCTTGCCCTGCTGGTGGCAAGTTCACGCCTGCTGGTCTGGGGAGCGGTTGAAATTGCCCGTACCTTGGGCGTAAGCGACCTGTTGATTGGCCTTACCATCGTTGCCGTAGGCACGTCGCTTCCTGAACTGGCAAGTTCCATTGTTGCAGCCCGCAAGGGCGAATCCGATCTCGCCTTAGGAAACATCGTAGGATCCAACCTGTTCAACACCTTGATGGTGGTGGGTATTGCAGCCGTCATCGACCCCATGGATGCCGTGTCGCCCGGGATTTTGTATCGAGACATGCCCCTGATGACGCTCCTTACGGTTCTGCTGCTCCTGTTTGGGCTTCCTGTCCGCAAGGTGAACGGCGTCCGTACCGGGCGCATCAACCGCATTGAAGGTGCTGTCTTCTTGGCGTTCTACGCTTCGTACTTGGTATACCTGATTCTGGAAGCTACGGGAAGTCTTTAGGCAAGTCCGCCGGAAAACTTGGAGGGGAGACTATGGGAAAAATTCTTCTCAAGTCCGTATTGATGCAAAATGCAGGCGAATCACCTGCCCGCAAGGATGTTTTGATTGACGGGAATGTTTTCTCCAAGATTGTGGATGTATCTACGCCCGAAATGGCGAATGGCGCTGAAATCATCGACTGCAAGAACTTAGCCCTGGTGCCCGCTTTTTACAACGGCCACACCCATGCGGCCATGAGCCTTTTGCGGGGTTACGCCGACGATATGGAACTTTCCAAGTGGCTGAACGAGTACATTTGGCCCTTCGAGGCGAAGCTTACGGACAGGGACATCGAAATCGGGAGCCGCCTTGCAGTGCTGGAGATGATCAAGTCCGGCACGGTATTCTTTTCGGACATGTACTGGCACCGTGAACAGACCATGAAGGTTGTAGAAGAGATGGGAATCCGGGCAAGCATCGGTGTCACCATTTCCGACGTGTTGGTTTCTCCAGAAGGCCTCAAGGCGAATTTTGATTTTTTGGCAAAGCATACCGGCGAATCGGAACGGGTAAAGCTTGCCGTAATGCCCCATTCCATCTACATCGTAAGCGAACAATACCTGCGGCGCAGCATGGAAATGGCCGAAAAGGAAAACTACCCGCTACATATCCATTTGTCCGAAACGGAGAAAGAAGTCCGGGATTGCTTTGAACAGCACGGCTGCACTCCCGTAGAATACTTGCAACGGCTCGGATGCCTGAACAGTCGCGTGCAGGCGGCCCATTGCGTCCATTTTTCTGAAAAGGACATGGATGTCTTTGCCCAGTCCGGAGCGTCGGCTATATTGAACCCCAATTCGAACCTGAAGCTTTCTAGCGGCATTCCTTCCATTGTCAAGATGATGGATCGACGAATTCCCCTAGGTCTTGGTACGGACGGAGATTCCTCCAACAACAACCTGGACATGCACGAAGAGATGAAGCTTGCCGCTCTCCTGGCGAAAGTCCAGGGCGAGGCAGAAACGCTCCCTGCTTCGGAAGCCCTGAAGATGGCGAGCGTCAACGTGGCCCAGGTAAACGGCATTGACGCAGGGGTTATCGCCGAAGGCAAGCTCGCCGATGGAATATTGGTCCGGCTCGACAACGAACGGATGGTGCCCTGTTTTGACCTGATCAGCAACTGGGTCTATTCGGCGGACTCCAGATGTATTGATTCCGTGCTATGCAACGGACGATTCGTGATGCGTGGCGGCCATGTAGACGGCGAAGAAGATATACAGAAAGAAGCAAGTGCCTGTGCCGCACGCCTCGCCGGAAAACAAAACGTATACCCGTTTTAGAAGAACGACTAGTCCCGACAAAGCCTTTGGCTAAAGGCCGGGCCTATTTTGCTATATTTGTGACGTCAAATTCCGCTTTTTGAGGTTTTTATGTTAGATTTTCTCGCCAATTACTGGCCCTATATTGTCACCCTGGTGGTCATCGTTCTTGCCGTGTTCGCTTTTCGCGGACTCCGCAAGGCCCTCAAGGAAGGTGGCGGAGCGTTCAGCCTCGAAACCATCCGCAAGAACACCGAACCCAACTTCGCCGCCCTCAAGCAAAAGTCCAAGGCGCTGCTAGCCGATGCCGACATGATTTGCGAAACCAAGGAAGGCAGCAACCTGGTGATTCCCAAGAAAGAAGACATGATGTTCTTCCGCCGCGCCGTGCGCCAAAAGTACAAGCTGGCCATGTTCCTGGTTCCCGGCACCAACAAGGTGGTCTATTTCTTCTGCAAGACCGAACAGGGGCTCCGCCGCCGTATCGAAAACCTGGTCATCAACCAGAAGTTCCGCGAAGGCAAGCCGCCCTACATAGACCACGCCACCGGCGAAAAACTGAAATACCCGAGGTAAGGGGGAAGTCTCCCCCTCGCTTCTGCCCCATGTCATCCTCGCGCAGGCGGGGATCTCCAAGTGGCTCCAGCTACCCCGGCGCCTAGGGGGCACCCCTAAAACCCCGTGATGACATACAACGACCTCGCATTAGCCGAAGAAGAAAGCAAGCTCACCGCGGCTCTCAAAGAGTCCCGCGACTTGCTGATTGAAGCTCCTACGGGCTCGGGCAAGTCCCTGTTTATCCCCTACTTCTTGAGCAAGCACTGCAAGGGCCGCGTCGTGGTGTTGCAGCCCCGTCGGATTGCGGCCCTCGCCCTCGCCCAGTTTTCTGCAAAGCTCCACGGCGAGCCCTGCGGCAAGACCGTCGGTTACCAGTTCCGGCAAGAAAGCTGCAAGAGCGCAGACACGCGGATTCTGTTCCAGACCTACGGAAACTTTCTGCAGGAACTTCTGCACGGCAAGCTGGACGCCGACTGGGTAGTGTTTGACGAATACCACGAGCGCAAGGCGGATATGGACCTGCTGTTCGGGTATTTTATGAACAGGAGATCCCCGGTCAAGCCGGGGATGACAGCGACTCGTGTCGCTGTCATGTCGGCGGCGCTGAACCGCGACGAACTGGAAGCGGTTCTCGGCGTCAAGTGCCTGAGCCTCGGCCATCCGCTGTACCCCGTGCAGATTATCAACCAGACGCCCGCCACAGGAACCTCCCTGGTTTCGGGAGTTGGCCTTGACGCCGAAGTGGTGCGGGCGCTCAAGACGCTCTACCGCAATGGCATCTGGCAGACCACCCTGGTATTCCTCCCAGGCAAGGCCGAAATCGCCCGCTGCCACAGCGCCGCCGCCGAAACGCTGGGCAACAACTGCGCAGAATTCCTGGAACTGTACGGCGGACAGGACCGGGAAACCCAGGACCGAATTTTCGAAGTCACGGAACGGCCCCGCGTCATTTTTACCACCAACATCGCCGAAAC
Source organism: Fibrobacter sp. (assembly GCA_017503015.1). Taxonomy (NCBI): domain Bacteria; kingdom Pseudomonadati; phylum Fibrobacterota; class Fibrobacteria; order Fibrobacterales; family Fibrobacteraceae; genus Fibrobacter; species Fibrobacter sp. The sequence goes on from JAFVTX010000041.1 coordinate 23,992, forward strand.
CTCCATCACAGTGCCCAATGTGACGGGCGTGGTGGACAGCGGTATTGAACGGGTGAGCCTCTACGACGACAGCGAGAAGGTGAACGTACTCCGTACGCTGCCCATCTCCATGCAGAACGCCATCCAGAGAAGCGGCCGCAGCGGCCGTACGCAAAACGGCTGCGCCATCCGACTCTGGAGCGAGGAATCCGAAAAGCGGATGCCCAGGGGAATCGTGCCCGAGGTGCTGCAGATTGAACCGTCGGAACTGATTCTGCAAAAGGCGGCACTGGAATTAGACGAAAGACGAGAGACGAGAGACGAGAGAATCGCGGGTATTGAGTTGCCGACCCCAATTCCGGAGGCACGGGAAAAGACGGCGACGGCGATGCTCCATAATTTCGGCATGCTCCAGGACGGAGCCATTACGGAACTTGGCCTCAGGGCCATCCGCACGCCGGTTTCAAGCATTCCCCTCGCACTGCTGCTGGCTTCTGCCCGGAGCAAGGCGGAACTTCCGGACTTGTTGCTGGCCGCCCTCGCCTGGATTCACTCCGGCACGGAATTCCTGCAAAAGTCCAAGGTGGCCTACGACGTGATGACCCTTGCCGCCGACACGCTTTCCAAGGCGGTAAACGTTCCGCGAGAAGTGAGCTTTACGCTCAGGCAGTTGCGGGAGTACCGGGAGAGTTTAGGAAAGGAGATCCCCGCCTGCGCGGGGATGACAGCGCCTAAGGAGCGGGGCGTTGCGGGGCCGGCGACTGAGGCCCCGCTGGAGGGGGTAGCGGATGCCGCGAGCGGCAGAAGCGAGGGGGAGACCTCCCCCACCCCTATCAAAAAATTTGTCGCCCAAAGGCTCCTCAAGGCGTTCCCCGACAGGCTCGCCACCCCAAGCGGGTCGGCCTACAAGCTTTCTAACCAGAACATCATCCGCCTGCAGGTGGCAGAACCGCCCTACGCCATTCTGGCCCTTTCCATGCTGCGGGCGGGAGGCGGGAGCAAGTCCGAACTCAAGGTGAACCTGTACGCCGCCATCGGCAAGGAACTGCTGGAAAGCGACGATACAAAGACGCGATACGAGCTGCTGTGGCGCAGCGGGCAAGAACGTTTCATCGGTTTGGAAATCAGCGAGGCGGAAAACGCCGACGGAAGCGTCACCGAACTTTCCCGAAAAGAGATTCTCACCCAGGAGGCTTCGCACAAGGTTCTCGCCGAACTGAAAAAGCTCACCGTGGCCGCCTGGAAAGAAAAAATCGAGAAGGAAAACTGGAGCGGGCGCTACCTCACGGAGGCCGTGCAGACCCTGCTGGTGAAAATGCGCCTGGCCGCAAAGCTCTACCCCGAATACGGCCTGCCGGAATTCAACGACGAGGACATGGAGCTGATTTTCGACGAGTTCACCGACGGGAAATTTCTGCTGAAGGACATCGACGAGAACCGTTACAGGAACATCGTGGAGGAATATTTCGGGAAGTCCATGCTGGCCTGGCTGGGCAAGACCTTCCCAGACCACTTTGTGCTGCCGAACGGCAAGCGGGCCCGTTACAGTTACCAGGAGGTGGCCACCGACGAGACGCTGGGCGGACAGGCCGTGCAGAGCGCCGAGGGAGTGCTGGTGGAAATTTCAGCCCGCATCGAGGACTTCATGCAGATGCGGGGCGAACACAGAATCGCCGACAGCAAACTGAAGGTCCGCTACGACATTCTGGCACCGAATTTTCGCACCATACAGAAAACCTGGGACCTGACGGGGTTCTGGCAGAACACCTACGCCGAAGTGCGCAAGGAACTGCGTGGCCGCTACCCCAAGCACCCCTGGCCGGAAAAGGTGAGTGAGTTATGAGTTATGAGTTATGAGTTATGAGTTGTGAGTAATGAGTCGCGAGTGGTGAGTAATGTGTAGTGTGTAATGAAAGACGAGTAACGAATTGCTTCTGAATTTTAAAGTATTTTGTTTCCGCTATAACTCAAAACCCATAACTGACGACTGACAACTCATTGCCAATCTCACATTTATCTTACCCGGTACACCGTCAGGGTCTTGCTGAATTCATAGCCTACGACAAGCAGGGCCTGGCCGTAAATAGGGCTCTTGTCGGCCGGAATAAACAGCAGGCCTTCGGGGCCGCGGTCCTTGGGGTCAAAGTAAAGGTCCACCAGTTTAGGGGCGGTTCGTGCAGCCGCATCGACTCCTGTGAGGTCAAAGACAGCAATGCCGCTGGAGCGTTCCAGCCCCACGAAGGCGTAACGCTTGCCGTTCACCTCGCCCACCGTCACGTTTTCCGGCTCGCAGCCTTTCTTGGGGCTACGGCTATCCATCTTGACCTTGTCCTTCTTGGAATTCCAGTTGAAATAGTCGGGAGCGAGTTTTCCGAAGGCCCGTTCCAGTTCTTCGCCGCTGTCCCACAGGAGCCTGCCGGTCTCGCCGTCGAACAGACTGACGGAGCGGGTGCCGAAACCGTAAACGTAGGGGCACTTGCCGCCGGGAACTTCGTCGGGCCCTTGCTGGTCGCAACGTTCCAGCAGGCTTACCGTGAACTTTTTCAGGTGCGGGGCCACGTCGTCGTTAAAGACGGTGCGGTCCAGGCGTTCGTCGGCCAGCAGATCAGTGACCGTCCCTTCGTCGGTCCAGGCCTTGTAATCATTCACGGAGGCGCCCTCGTTGGCGGTGAGCACCAGGGTCTTGCCGCCTACGGCAAAAGAGGCCACGCCGTCGGGTTGTCTGAGCCCGCGGATAGGATAGTTCTTGATTTTGACCTTCTCGTCTTTCTTGACATCCAGTCCGAAACCCGGCCTGGAATGGTCCACATAGCCCAGCGGGAAAACATCCACAATCTTCTCGGCGGCAATATCTACCTTCGCCATGGCATTGTTTTCTTGCAGGCTCACCCAGGCCCACTTGGAATCCTTGGAAACCGTGATGTACTCGGGTTCCAGGGACCGCACAAACCCCTGCAGGCCGGGGCTGCGCACACCCTTCTTGCGTAGCGCAAGAGAATCCAGCCCCTTAAAATCCAGAACCTTTGGCGCCAGCTTGTAATCGTTGAGGCTTGCACCGTGTTCAACGGAAAGGATGGCCACGCCACCTTCGGGATCTTCGTTATAGTCCGCGCTGGGCGAACCTTCGCAGGCCACGAGAATCCTGCTACCGTCGGGGGTAAAGGTCACCATGTCGGGCAGGTGGCAGAGCCTTTGGGCTGATGCCACGGGAATCAGTCCCTCGGCATAGCGGAACAGTTGCACTTGTCCAAGGCCATGGTCGGGTTCTGCCGTTATGGAAACAGCCACCAGGTCACCGTACACCGTCACGCTGGTGGCGGGGCCGTCCAGCTGCAGGCGGCTCTCCACCATGGGGTTCTTCTCGTCGGCAAAGCTCACCATTTCTATGAGTTTATCGCCGCCCACCACAAAGAGCATCTTTTTTTCGGGCATGTAGGCGGAAATTTCGGGAGCGGCCATCTGCAGGGTCGCCACAGGCGAAAGCACGTTCCCCTTCTGGAAAACCTGTGCCGCCACCGTAGAGGCAAGAACCATCGCTATCAGCAGGACCCGTTTCATCTTGTCAACGCCCCTAGTCAAAAATCAGCCAGAAAAGGAGCATACCGACGGCAAGCCCGCCCATAAAGGAGGAACTGGTCATCATGGCGGCCTGGCTCTTGGACTGTTTTTCCTTTTCCTTGCTCTTCTCGTTGGCCTCGATAGAAACGCTCAGGGCACGGGCGCAGGTCTCGTTGCTCTTCTTCATGGTCTCGTAACTCTGTTCCCAGTTCTTGGTCTTGGCCTGCTCCGAGTTGAGGGCGGCACGCAGGGAATCCTTTTCCACCGAGCAGGAACTGTCCGCAACAGCCATCAGGCTATCCCTGTGGACAATTTCCGACTTGAACTCTCCGCAGGTCTCCTGGGGAGCAGACATCGTTGCGGCGGAGTCAGCCGGGGCTGCAACATTGTCCGCGGCAGTCTCTGCGGCAAATCCCACCACACTAAACAACAACAATATGCAAAGAATTTTTCTCATATATCATCCTCCAGCGAGCTTCACCGTATAGCCCTTCTTTTCCAGTTCGGCCTTTAGAATATTCCGCTTGTCGCCCTGGATTTCGATGTTGAAATCCTTCACCGAGCCGCCTACCCCGCATTTCTGCTTGAGGGTGCGGGCCAGTTCCTTCAGGTCGTCTTCGTCCAGGGGGATGCCGGTCACGACACTTGCCATCTTGCCGCCACCTAGCCGCTTGAGCTGGATACGCACCACGCCGTCGCCCTGAGGGCGTTCTGCCTTGGGCTTTTCTTCCTTGACGCGGCCGATACCGCTTGCAAAGACCAGCGTGGACCTATCTTCTATCGACATCCTTGCCTCCCCTGCCAAAGACAAACCCGAGAACCACGGCTACCAACACGTAAAACAGCACCGCCGAAAGAAGCGCCACCATTTCGGAGCCGCTCCATTTTTCCACCTGCACAAAGAGCAGCACGGAGCACGGCATGGCCAACAGGAAAATGATTCCGGGAAGCTTATTCTTCATATAAGGAAAGTTAGTTAGAGAAATGTGTAATGTGAGATGTGAAGTGTGTAATTAGTCATCACACATTCCACACTCCACATTATTTCAATTCCACCATTTCACTCTTGCCGTTGACCGTCACCTTGTACTTGCCGGGGTAACCGCGGAACTTCACGTTGCCATCAGCGTCAGCCTTGAACGTGCCGTTGGTGGTCCATACCTTGTGCCACAGGTCGTAAATCAGCTTGCCGGCAGGCTTTTCGCGACCATCCATGGCCACGATACCGCCGTTCTTGACCCAGTGGCGGCCATCCCAGAAGCCCCACAGCAAAATGCCTTCTACCGCCGGGTGGCTGAAGGCGATGCGCAGAATCATCTCGTAGCGCTTGGCCTGTTCCTCTTCGCCAAAATACATGCCTTTCTGCCAGTCGCCAAAGTCCAGCTCCGTAATCTTGATGGGGAGCCCCAGAGAACCAAGCCTATCCAGGCGGGCCTTGATAAAGGCCGGATTCAGCTGGCGGTCGCCAAAGTGGCACTGCACGCCGATACCGTGCACGGGGACTTTCCGGTCCAGCATTCCCTTGACCAAATCGTAGAAGCGTTCCGTTTCGCCGGCGGACACCACGTTGTATTCGTTGATGAACAGTCTAGCATCGGGGTCGGCACGGTGGGCCCACACGTGAGCACTGTCCAGCAGGTCCCAGCCGCACTTGTTAAAGATGTAGGGTTCGTGGAAAGCCTCGTTCCACACGTCGTATTCCTTGATGCGGCCCTTGTATTCCGAAACGTCGCGGGTGATGCGGTCCTTGATCTTGCCCGCGATTTCCTTGCAGCTGCCCTGGTTGCCAAAGTGCTTGTCATAGCCGTAACCCTGATGTCCCCAGATAAGCGTGTGGGCGCGGAAGCCCCACTTGTAGGCGTCCACGTAGTCCAGGTACTGCTTGAATTCGTCGCGGCGGATCTTCCCTTTCTTGGGCTCGTATTCCGGCCACTTGAACTGGTTCTCGGGAACGCCATACCAGAAATACTTGTTGGCGGTCTTACGGTACCAGGTCTCGATACTGTCCTTGCTGGCATTCAACGCAAGTGCCGTACCGAAGGGGAAAGCATGACGCATGAGTTCCACCTTTACCTGCGCACCGGGAGCCGCCTTGAGGGTAAAATCTTTTTTGCGGAGGCTGTCGATACGGGCGGCAGAACCGTTGTACCAGCTCATGTCATCCAGGCCTTCCACCTCCTCGATGGTCACGTCGTCCATCTGCATCCAGCCCTTGGCAAGCCCCACGTGGAAAGTGACGTTGTTCAGGCCGTAACCTTTCTGGTCGGCAAGGAAAACCATGGAATAGGTCTTCCATTCGTTGGTAAGCAAGAAAGAGGCACTTTCCTTTTGACGGTAGTCCGGAGGGCCGCCCTGCACAATGGCGTTGATGGGCATGTTACCCTTGGCCTTGAAGGTAAGAGTATAGTAGGTGGAATCGGCAAGCCACTTGGGCGGCTGCAACTGCAGGCCCCAACTGGGGTTCGGAAGCTCGGTCACCGTGACCTTCACGCCTTCGCTGCCATCTACGCCAAGGCCTTTCTCGCCCAGCTTGCCCTCGTACTTGGCAGGGCCATCGGGGTTGTTCCAGATATACCAGCCACCGTCGCCGTAGGCCAGGTCGCCGTTGTCCAGCACATTCTGGGCCAGGGCGAAAGCCGACAGGGCGCAAACCGCCACACTCACATTCTTGAAGGTCTTAAACATAACTTTGTTCCTTGTGTTTGCTTGCAATATAAAAAGTTTTCTTAATTTTTATTACATGCACTACACTCCTTACCGCGATTTACTGCTGAAACTTTTCCCCAACTACCTGAAGGTGCGGAAGCTCCCCCTGAACGGTGGCATGAGCTGCCCGAACCTGGACGGCACCAAAGGTTTTGCGGGCTGCAGTTACTGCAACAACCGCAGTTTCAGTCCTGTCTTTGACCAGGCGCAGGTCGCCATCCAGGAGCAGTTGGACAAGTTCGTGCCAAAACTCCGGGAAAAGTACCCCAACGCAGGAATCCTCGCCTACCTGCAGCCCTACACCAACACCCATGCGCCTCTGAAAAAACTGCAGGGAATTATCGACCCGATCATCAAGCACAAGGAAATCGCGGGGCTTGCCATAGGCACCCGGCCGGACTGCCTGGAAGACGAAAAGATTGCCCACCTTGCGGAATTGAACCGCAAGAAGCCCATCATCGTGGAAATCGGGTTACAGACGGCCAACGACCTGACCCTTGCCGCCATCAACCGGAGGCACACCCTGGCCGAATGGACCGATGCCGTCAAGCGCTGCCAAGGGGCGGGCCTCACCGTGACCACCCACGTAATTGTCGGGCTTCCTGGTGAGACACTCATAGACTTCAAGCATACCGCCGAAGTGATTCGCGATATGAAGCTTGCCGCCGTAAAAATCCACCCGCTGCATATCGTGACCGGAACAGTCATGGCCCAGGACTACATCGCGGGGCAGTTCAAGCTGCTGGAATTCGAAGAATACTGCTACGCCGTGGCCGAAATGATCAAGATTATCGGGAAGGATACCGCCATCGAGCGGTTCAGCGGCGAGAGCCCCAGCGAGATGCTGATTGCCCCCAACTGGTGCGGCGAGCGGGACCGGATTATCGCCGAAGTAGAGAAACTGCTATAGAAAAATGGCCCGCCTAACGCGAGCCACTTTCTTTAGTTTTCGCACCGAAGGTGCCATTATATTACTCAAAGCATTCCGAAAGGATGCGACCTCAAACCTCAAAGGCCGAAGGCCGCCCTCAGAACCAACAAGTAATTTTGCACCGCAAAATTACTTGTACAGCGGGTGCTTCTTGCAGAGAGCCACGATTTCTTCGCGGATCTTGGCGAGAGCGGCATCGTCGTCCTTGGCCTTGATGCAGCGGTCGATGATGCGGGTCACTTCGCGGGTGTCACTCTCGTCAAAGCCACGGGTCGTGATAGCGGCAGTACCGAGACGCACTCCGGACGGATCCATCGGCTTGCGCGGATCGAACGGGATGGTAGAACGGCTGCAGGAGATGCCGACCTTTTCCATAGCCACTTCGGCTTCCTTACCGGAAACGCCCTTGGAGGTCATGTCCACCACGATGAGGTGGTTGTCGGTGCCATCGCTGATGACCTTGTAGCCCAGCTTCATCATTTCGTCGGCCATGGCCTGAGCGTTCTTGATGACGTTCTTGGCGTAGGTCTGGAATTCCGGCTGCAGAGCTTCGAGGAATGCAACGGCCTTGCCAGCGTTGATGTGGTCGTGCGGACCACCCTGCATGCCCGGGAACACGCCCTTGTCGATTTCCTTAGCGAGAGAAACTTCCTTGAGTTCGCCCTTCACCATCTTCTGGATGGTGCGGTCCTTGCACATGATGATAGCGGAACGCGGGCCACGGAGAGTCTTGTGAGTCGTGGTCGTCACGATGTCAAAATACGGCACCGGAGAATCGATTGCCTTACCGGCGATGAGGCCAGCGACGTGAGAAATGTCAGCCATGGTGAGGGCGCCGACTTCGTCGGCGATTTCCTTGAAGCGCTTCCAGTCGAGGTTGCGGCTGTAGGCAGAGAAACCGGCGAGGATCATCTTCGGCTTTTCGCGGAGAGCGATTTCGCGAACCTTGTCCATGTCGATGCGGCCCGTTTCCTTATCGACTTCGTACTGCACGAAGTTGTAGAGCATGCCGGAGAAGTTCACCGGATGGCCGTGAGAAAGGTGTCCACCGTGGTCGAGCTTGAGGCCGAGGACCTTGTCGCCCGGTTTGAGGACGGCGAAATACACGGCGGCGTTGGCCGGAGAACCGGACAGCGGCTGGATGTTCACGTGGTCGCAACCAAAGAGCTTCTTGCAACGTTCGATGGCCAATGCTTCCATCTTGTCGATCACTTCGTTACCACCGTAGTAGCGCTTGCCCACGTAGCCTTCGCTGTACTTGTTGGTCAGCACGGAGCCCATGGCTTCCATGACGGCCTTGGAGGTGTAGTTTTCGGAAGCGATGAGTTCGATGCCATATTCCTGGCGTTCGGCTTCTTCCTGGATGATGTTGTAGATTTCCGGATCGGTCTGTTGCAGTGTAGATTTGAGCATTTAGCTACTCCTTGATTTGTACGCGGACAAATGTAGTAAAATAGAGCCTAGAAACTAGGGGTTAGGGGCTAGTGATGATAACAGAATCATCAAGATTCTCGCTGGAGTTTATCCCGCACTTGATGCGGGACGAGAATGACGCAGACAGGGCTCAGTAAGAATCTATTTGATACTCAACGAGTTACAGAATTACGGCGAAGAAATGTCTTTCGGTTCACTTCGTGACGGCGATGGTTCGCGCTACGAACCTTCTGACCAAGAGCATTGAATTTGGCAGAAGGCAAAACCAGAGATTCATCCTCATCATGTCTCTGATTTTCAAATTTTCCCTTAAGGGCGGATGTGCCCTTCGGTGCACAGCCAGTCCGGTAAACGCCCCTCATGTCAAAGGCAATCATGTCGATATTGGGGCCGCCGTCAGACGTTGTTGATTCAATGGTGAGGCTGAAATCCAGGGCATCCACCCACACATTTTCAACGTAAGCCGTATCCCAGGTATCCCAAGACTGAGTTGGCGGAAAATCTACATCGTAAGTAAAATTGTCCACCGTTATTTTCATGGGCCTAGAAACGGCACCTCCATTGGAATACCTTACAAGGAGTCTTGCACTTTCGGCAGACTGGTCAGAGGTGATACGGTAAACCGCCTTGGAGGCTTCGGCGTTTGCAATATTGAAGAATCCTTGACCCGTATACCCCTCATGGTTGGAGTCCGTAGTTCCTTCTCCATCCTCCGGCATGCTCATATCGATAGGCGACAACCAGACACCGCCTGTTTCGCCCGTATAGCAGAGTTTCGGGTCGATGGTTGCTGCACTACTGCTGCTATTTTCCGTTGCAGAAGATGAACTGGAGTGAATCATTTCTTCGCCATGAGCAGTCTTCTGGCACGCCGCGCCGCCCTCAAAGACGGCCGTATAAGTCGCCCCACGGTGCAGCGTTTTATTTCCGTAATAATTAGAATCTGCCGTCAGCAGGTTGCAATCATCGTCGTACCAGCCTTGAAACTTTTTTCCAAAACTCCCGGGACTCACATGCAAGGTAAATGGGGCACCGCCGGGCAGTTTCTGATTGTGGGTAATCAAGCCACTGCTGCTAGAAACATTGGCCTTGACCGTAAAATCGTATCGGGGCTTCAACGCCGACACCAGTCCCATCAAACTAGACTTTGCCTCGCCAGAAAGGTAGTCCTCGTTCAAAGCATTTTCCAGTTCCTCTGCAATCCACTGGCAGTGTGCAATGGAACCCGATTCCTGAAAATGAGTGGTTCCATCGTTCGTGACCCCATCTGGATAATTCGGGTATTCTCCTTTCAGGAACATCTTGAACTGGTAACGGGAAACATAATCGGGATTCCAGTTTTTGCTGTAGGAATTATAGGACTTGGCGTTCAGATTCACATAGGGAATATGGTTCGACTTTGCCAGTTCCAGCATCTTGCCGACTACGTCGTATTCCGTGAATATGTTGCGGCCATTTGCCCCCATGTTCATATTCATGGGAGTCACAAAAACAGGTGTGGCACCCCACGCCTTGGCAGAATCCACATATTGCTGAAGCCAATAGCCTAAAGAATCAAAAGGCACCTGGCGGCTGCTATTTCCAAAATAGCGGTCGTTATGACCCCACTGGACAAAGAGAAAGTCCCCTTTTTGGACATCATTTTTCAAAGCGCCCAATCGACCTTCTTGAATAAAGGTCTTGGAACTACGGCCTCCGATAGCCACATTGTTCACCCTGACTCGGGAACCATCAAAAAAAGAACCGAGAATCTGTCCCCATCCGGTTTGTGGATAGACATTATCCCTGTAGGTGCAGACGGTAGAATCACCTACGATATGGATGGTAAAAGAGGAAGAATCCCCCAAGGCAACCAGGAGAAATGCCGCAGCGATGGCTAGAAATTTCAACACCGACTTCATGGCTATTTCACCTTGGCCCAAGTAGCGCTGAACCTGGCACTCCCCTGCCGGACCAAAACACGGTAAAGACCGGTGATTTTAACCATGGAAGATAGCGATATGTCAGTTGCATTTTCAACATGCTTTTGGGCCACCAGGCGTCCAGTCATGTCATACACACTCACATGGGCCGGGCCACCACTAGGCAACTGAAGTCTTTCGCCGCGTAGGCCCATCGCAACTTCGCAGTTATCGTCGTTAGCACGGCAAATATTATCCACGCTGAACCCAAAGGCATCGATGTTTGGGCCCCCATCAGAAGTGGTTGAAATAAATTTCAATTCCCCTTTGCCCTTCACCAGGTCAAGGTTCACAAAAGCCGTGTCGTAAATTGACCAATCACCTGTCGGAGGACAATCTACTAGATAATCATGATCCAAATAAATGTTCAAAGTCCTAGAAGTTTTTCCGCCATTGGCATAGATAATCCCCATGGTCACATAACCAGCCGAAGGAAATTCCATTTCGTAAGAAGCAAAGGAGTTTACCTTGTTGTCAAAATTCCAGTAGCCCGGTCCAAAGGAAAAACCAGCGTTGGAACTTTCAGTCCAACCGACATCGTAGCCATCCGGTTCAGAGGCATCAAACCATGTTTTTATATCCTTGTCAAGCGTTTCTATGTCGACAATTTCAACAGCCCCTGTGGGTGTCACCCCCTCTATTTGTTTAGGAACCCCTTCTGGAAATTTTGTTAGGGGGGTACCATCTCCACCATAAACCTGAGCCTTTCCTCCGCCATAAACGGCTGTGTACTGAGTCGAGGCGGCTCCCATCGTGAAAGTGCAGATATATTCAGATTTAGCGGTGGTCACTGAATTTGCACACTTGTTTCCCTTACCATCGAACCAACCCACAAATGTTTTGCCCTCCTTGGGGGTCGTCTTCAAGGTCACGGGCATTCCCGCCGGGTAATAGGAACTGACGGTCGTGGCCTCTGCAGAACCCGCAGGACTCACCTTCACGTCCACCTGGTACATGGGGGCCAAATTTTTTGCAAGATTCCGAACTTTTTCGTTTGTGTGGACACGCATCTGCTCTGTGGTGATGCGTCCAAATACAGTAGCACCATTCTGCTGCAAGTGAAGGTTATCATTGTTTCCATCGACATAAGTGGAATACTCGCCCTCGTCCAGCACCATATTCACATAGTGAAGGGCATAATACTGCCCCACCGACAAAAGGTAATTACGGGAAAGGGTATCCATATCGATTAGGGGTACATTCAGCGAAGCCGCGATTTCCCGGGCCAGAATCGGATAGCCGTGATAGGATTCATAAACGGAATCTGGAAGCATGGAGGGTTCACATGCCTTATACCTATCGGTGGACATACTACAACGGTAATCGCTCCTACGGACAGGATTGATTATAATAGGCGTCGCTCCGGCAGCAAGCGCCTCATTGGCCATAGCCGTTGTCGCTGTTACAAATTCTTCTTCGTTGCTATAGTTACGATCATTTATGCCGAACTGGATAACTACAAAATCACCGGATTTAAGGCTAGACTTGACTGCCGCCCAATTCTTGTTGTAGTAGGTCATTGCCGCCGTGCCCCCAGCACCCTTGTTTACAACAACCACATTGTCCGAATTCCAGAAATACTGGAATTCCTGGCCTATACCCCGTTTAGGATAGTAACCCTCGTTCCAGTCCTGCATGGTGGAATCGCCACACATATAGATGGTAATCTTTGCACACACCATCGGGACGAGAATCATCGAAGCGACAACGAAGATCTGCCAGATTCTGGAAAGCATCGCCTAATTCCTAAAAAAGGCCCGCTGCACGACCTTGCCGTCGAACTTCACCTTCATCACGTACAGGCCTTTCGGTAGAGATTCCTGACCCGCAAAGAAAACGGATTCTCCAGCCAAGGCATTTTTGGACGAGCCTCCAACCAACGAACCGTTCAGATTGAAAAACTCAACCTGCACATACCCCGATTTGGAAACATACAGGGCGCCCGTAGAAGGATTGTACCGAAGGTTCCCGCCAAAGGCATTGTTTATGGCTACCGACGATGGATTATCTTCCTCATTTGAAGTTTGCTCATCCCCGACTATGTAAATATCTGGCTTGGTCAGCTTTTTCACCATGTCGGGCAGGTAGTAGCTCACATGGGGAGGCTGGTTATAGGCCACATTCTGCCAGGCCACACTCACGCGGTATTGCGGGTCGTGCATCAGCGTGTAAAGCCTGTAGGGGCTAGTTACCGGAGTCGAGAACACGATGATTTTATTCTGGTCGTCGCCGGCACGGGTAATAAATTCCTCCCGCCAATCGCCAAAGATATCTGCCACCAAGCAGGGATTTGCCTTGGTATAATTGTTCAGGGAAGACCCTTCGACATTGTAAAAACTAAAATAGCGGTCTACCGTCTTATTCGAGGAATTCCATTTCTCCAATTTCCCGCCCACATTATAAGCATATGTTCCGGCCTTCGGTGAGCCAGATGCGTCAAGAAGTTCGTCTTGCAGGTCGCCGTCGAAATAAATGCGGAAATTTACCGAAGGAGACGTAGTCGAAAGGGTCGTTCCGCTCACCGTGCGGATTCCGCCGCTGGTGCCAGACCACATTTCAAAACCACGGTTCGTGGAATCGATATCCGCAGCAAGGCCACGGCCATTGTCGCAACCAGAATGCGTATTGCCGTTTTTATCTTTACAGGTCAAAGAAGACTGGAGCGTTCCCCACACCACATTGCCATCTTTGTCGCGAAATTCTTCGCTATACTTGTTGTCAGTTTCTTCGTGAACGTCGTAAACTTCCAATCCTGGTTTGTCCGGGTCCATGTCGGAGAGGTGCATGGCATCGCCATGACCAAAGCCGGTGCGATAAAGAAGGGTTCCGTCATGCTTGAGCGCCGCAGAGCCCATGACAATCTCGTCAAAGCCGTCGCCATCCAAATCGCCTACAGAGAGATTGTGGTTTCCTTCGCCATAAAGTCCCTGGTCAGCCTTGTCGGAACTGTGGAGCCAGCGCGGTTTCAGTTCTTTTCCGTCAAAGTCATAGGCGGCCACAAAAAATTCCGTGTAATAACCGCGACTCATAATGACGCTAGGGTGAACACCATCGAGATAGGCAATTCCTGCAAGCATGCGGTTATCGCGGTTGCCATAGGTATCGCCCTTGATTTTTCCGCGGGCGGGCCAATAATCGATGGTGTGGATAGCCTCGCCGGTCTTGCCACTGAACACTGTCAGGAACTCAGGACCCGACATGATGGTTCCCAAGGTGGTCCGGTAATCCTTGGAACCGTCACCAATGACCTTCCCCTTGCCATCTACCGTACCGTCGCTGGTCTTCAAGACAATTTCGGCGATACCGTCGCCATCCAAATCATAGACCATAAACTGGGTGTAATGGGCGCCAGCGCGGATGTTCTTACCCAGGTCAATACGCCAAAGCAACTCGGCACTTTCCGCGTTCGCTTCAATCTTATAGGCATCGATTATCACATTGCCTGTATAATAGCCCTCCTTCGCTTCCGAATTATCCCTGGAATTATTCGGATCCCATTTTACGACAAGTTCATAACGGCCATCGCCATCCAAGTCGCCTACGCTCATATCGTTTGCAGAATAAACGTAATCCGTTCCAGAAGGAGTCGTTCCACCAGCAGGAGCCGAAAGCTTGTACGTCCGGTAAGGGAAGGTGACCTTGCTGGTGCCGTCCTTGTAATTCTTGTCAAAAACAATTTCCACCGTAGATTTGGAACCTTCCTTGCCCGAGACAACGGCTGCAACCTCATACTTGGACGCTGTCGTGCCAGCGGCATCCAGGTAGTTCGTTCCCGCATTCTTGGAAATGGATGCGATTTTTTCACCATCGCGATACAGGTTGAATTCCGTATCGGGGCTTTCGGTTCCCAGCAGGCGCCAACTGACCAACACCCCCGTTCCCACGTTCGAAATAGCAAGACCGCGGGTCAATTTTTCCATTTGACGGGGTGCCGCAAAAGATCCTGTAGCAGCAAGGGCTACAAAAGAGAAAAACACCGTCAACGACAGCATTTCAGAGAACTTCTTTTTCTTCATCTTCATATCCAGCCATCTCCCCAATGTGAATATAGACAAAAGTGGCCTTTTTCCACATTTTTGGTAAAATCTTTCCATTGACAATTTATCAAGGTGTTGAAATTTTTTTACATACCGTTTTTGTTGTTTTCAAGCACTTTTCCTAGAAATTTATTTCTAAAAAGCCCCCAAAAGTACCCCCAATATGCTTTTTTTGTTGTCTATAGACAACATCTCAGTAAACATCAAACGACGTCCGTTCCACCCAGAATAGCCATATATTTTTCTACATTTTTTGCGAAAATGCCCAATTGGTGGAAAAATTTCTCGTGGGAAAGACTTTTCGACGCCATTGCCGACAGGTCCCCCACATTCGTGAAGATTATCATCGTTACAGGAAAGTCCTTCCTGTACTACCACGGCATGACCCGTGCGGCGAGCCTTACCTACACCACCCTGGTGGCCGTAGTTCCCCTGCTTATCCTGTTGACCTCCATTACCCTGGCGGTGGGTCTTGCGAACTTCATGTCGGACTACCTACCCATTTTGCTGGACATTCTGAACCTGGACTGGCCTACGGAACCCATTATGGCACTGGTGAGGAATGCGGAGCACATCCCCATCGGAAGGCTTGGCTTTATCGGTGCGGCAGGTCTGTTCGTCACCTTCATTCTCGCCTTTGGCAGCCTGGAGACCAACTTCAACGTAGTGTGGGAAAACAAGATTTCCAGGACGCTAATCCGCCAGATCGAGGTTTATACACCCTTCCTGGTAATTTTTGCAGGTTTCATCGGCATGTTCGCGGGGTTCGTGAACCACGTGCAAGATGTGCTGAACATGATCGTGGTGGATGGTTTCCATTTCTCGCCCGAGGTGCTGAAGGTGCTTATTACCGCCTTCTGGTATGCGGCCTTCCACGGTGCCACCATGCTGCTGATTTTCCTGATGCTCTACGCCCTGCCCTCCAGGCCCAAGGGTGTGAGGCCCTATTCCCGCAGCCAGCTTCTGCTCGCCTCGCTTCTGTCTACGGTTGTTTCCTGGGTGGCCATCAACATCTACGTGAAAATCCTGATGCTCATCCAGACCGCCATGGTGACCCGCATGTCCATTTTCTACGGGTCGCTGGCGTTTTTGCCCTTGATGCTGTTCCTGATATTTGGAGTCTGGTCCATTATCCTTTGCGGAAACAGCCTGGTGTGGACCATCTGCCACTGGCCCGAAGCAGCCCAGAAGACCTGGAACTGGAAGGCTACGCTGGAAGATGTCCATAACGGGAAGCAGTCGGGCAGCGAAGATGAACAAGCCTAGCTTTATTTCTATACGCGGCTGCAGGTTGCACAACCTGAAAAACGTGGACGCCCAGTTCCCGCTGGGTAGCGTGACTGTTGTTTGCGGGCCTTCGGGCTGCGGAAAGTCCACCCTGGTGCTGGACACCCTCCACGGAGAATCCAAAAGGCGCTACCTGGAAACCCTCTCCCCCTTCGCCGCGGACTTTTTAGGCGGATGCAGGGTGATTCCCCTGGAATCTGCCGAGAACCTCCCGGCAAGTATCGCCGTCGAGGCCTGCCACGGGGAGACCACCACCAAGTCCTACGCCCTTTCCCTTTCGGAATGCGACGCTCCACTCCGGACACTTTTCGCCCCTCTGGCCACCCCAGCCTGCCCTATTTGCGGCAAGCCCATGGAGATGACCTCGCGGGAACAGATTATACAGGCCGTCGCACAGATGCCTACGGGCAGTAAAATTCAATTTCTGGCCACCGTAGAGACAAAAAAACAGAACCTGGACAAGCTTTCGGCACTGTTCCTTTCCCAGGGCTACACACGGGCCATGGCCGACGGCGAGACCGTCTCCCTAGGGGACCTGACCGAAGAACAAAAGAAAGAGCGGCCCAAGGTTTTCCAGATTGTGGTGGACCGGGTTATCGTCAGGGAAAATTCCCGCACAAGAATCGCCGAAGCGGTGGACGCCACACTGAAGCTCACCCACCACAAGGTGGCAGTACTTACCGAAAACGGGATTACGGAATACAGCACCGTTCCCCACTGCAAAGACCACAAAGAAGCAGAAGCCCCCTTTCTCCACGAAAGGATGTTTTCTCCCTATTCCCGGGAAGGGGCGTGCCCTGAATGTAAAGGAGCCGGAGTGGACGAATCCGGCGAGACCTGCAGCCACTGCGAAGGCCTTAGGCTCCAAAAGTTCCTGCTGAATTCGGGAATCGTGACCGAAAATGCGTCAGGCAATTTCGTGTCCTGGAGGCAGATTCTGGAGACACCCTTCCAGAATCTGGGCGGGCTTATCCGTGACACCTTGAGCAAGAAAATTTCCAAGGGCAAAGCTCCCGTGCTGAACGCCCTGCTGGACCGAATTGACGCCATCAACCAGCTGGGAATCGGCTACCTGACGCCTGGGCGCTCCGGAGCGACCCTTTCAGGTGGCGAAATCCAGCGGTTAAGGCTTTCCAGCCTTTCTACGGGACTTCTGAACGGACTTTTGATCTGCCTGGACGAACCTGCCAGCGGGCTCCACAGCAACGACGTGGAGAAACTCTGGAACGTGCTCCGGCAGATTCGGGACCGGGGGAACACGCTGGTACTTATCGACCACAACCCCTCCCTCATCCAGAAGGCGGACTGGATTATCGAAATGGGTCCCGGCGCCGGAGAAAAAGGCGGAGAGATTCTGTTCCAAGGCAAGGCGAAGGACGTGCTGGAAAATCCGGAGTCGCCTACGGGTAGGTGGATTAGGGAATTATCACATCGTCATCCCCGCGAAGGCGGGGATCTCCCTTCAAAAGCCCCAAAAAGAGATTCCCGGTCGGTGCCGGGAATGACAAAAGGCAAGTCCCGTCGCACAGTCACATCCATCGCCATCGAAAACTTTTCCATGTACGACATGAATCCGGTGACGGCGAATTTTCCCACACAAAAGTTCAGCGTCATCACCGGACAAAGCGGCAGCGGTAAATCTACCCTGTTCTTCAAGAACCTGGTCCCCCGTGCAGAAAAAGGAGAATTCCAGAACCTGGGCATAGAGGCCCTGTCCGTACTTTCCACAGGAGATTTTCACGGCAACCGCCGCAGCACCGTGGCCTCGGCCATCAACTTGGGCTCGCAACTCCGTGACCTGTTCGCAAAACTCCCCGAAAGCAAGGTCCGGGGCTACACCGCCGCAAAATTCGCCACCCACGCTCCCGGAGGCCGGTGCGAAAACTGCAAGGGCGAGGGCGTCATCTTTGACCCGGCCGGCTACGAGGAATCGGAATGCCCCGTATGCCTGGGCAGGCGTTTCAAGGACGAAATCCTGGAAGTCCGTTTCAAGAGCCTTTCCATCGCCGACATCTACGACCTGGAAATCGGAGAAGCCTACAAGCTGTTCACCAACCTGAAGCCCTTTGCCGACAAGCTGAAGCCTCTTGTGGATACAGGTCTGGACTACCTGAAGCTGGGGCAGACCACGGCCCACCTTTCAGGTGGGGAACGGGCAAGGCTTCGGCTCTCTATTGCCCTTGCCCGTGCGAAGGCGCTGGGCACGCTGTTCCTTTTTGACGAGCCTGCGCGTGGGCTGCACCAGGGCGACATCCGCCACCTGCTGGACCTGATTCGTGGGCTTACCGAGGCGGGCCACACCGTTATTGCCATCGAGCACGCCCAGGACTTCGTAAACGACGCCGACTACGTGCTGGAACTGAAACGGGGGTAAGATGTTCCGTCTTGTTGGATTTTTCCTTATTGCAGTTTTCATTTTCGCCTGTTCCGAAAGTGAATCTTCCGCAGATGCTCTAAAGGATTATTTCGACAATCTATCTTTTGCCGATTCGGAAAACGAATCTTCCTCTTCTTTTTCTGGTCTGAGTCCCGATTCCGTGGTTACCGGAGAATTCAAGGACGCTCGAGACAACAGGACCTACAAGACGGTTAAAATCGGAAACCAGACCTGGATGGCAGAGAACCTGAAATACTCCCTAGACTCGCTAGTCGAAAGTTGGTGCTATGAAGACGACAACTCCAACTGCGAAAAGTACGGGAGACTTTACAACTGGATGACCGCCATAGGTAAAAGCGACGAAGAATGCGGATACCAAAAGGCCTGTTCCCTCACCTACCCCGTACAGGGCATTTGCCCAAAGGGCTGGCACATTCCCAGCAAGGATGAATTGGCGACCCTAGTCGAGAATGCCGGAGGCCCATCCATTGCCGGAGCAAGGCTGAAGGCAAAAGAAGGTTGGGAACCAGCATGGAACGAATGTACTGGTACCGACGATTACCAATTCTCCGCCATGGCTAGCGGGTATTTGCGAGTGTATACCGATCACTATTACAATAAGGGATACCACACGGGAATTTGGTCTTCCACAGAGGTAGAGGACTTCCACCGGGCCGAGCAGTACCAGCACATCGATGTCTATATTCTCTTTTTAGATTATGACAAAGATACGGCTCAAGTTTCCGACACCAACCGGGACTTTGCCGAGTCCGTCCGATGCCTCAAGGACGATTCCGAAAAATAGCCATGTTCTCCGCAAGCTTGATTACATCCCCGCAAATCCAGGAATTCATCCAAGTCGCCATCAAGCGCAGGCTGGATGCATTGCAGGTTTCTACAGCCTTGAGCAAGGCGGGCTACAGCAACGAGGAAAGGTCCGCCATCATGGACTACATGGCCCTGCTGCCGAAAATTCAAGAAAAGTTCGGTTGTCTGCTCGCAAATGACAAGAACAGGTTCCTCCTGTGCGACAAGCTGGCCCTGGAACAGAGTACCGCCCAGGACATTGGCCGCTGGAAGGCGAACCTGTGGTCTGCAGGTAACGATGGCGATGGCAGCAAATCCGGTGCAAGTACCGTCCACGACCTCTGTTGCGGCATGGGAGGCGACAGTTTCTTTATACCAGCCTCCTTCAAGGTTGTCGGTGTCGATCTGGACGAAAACCGCATCGCCATGTACCGTCACAACATGGAAACCTGCGGTAAAAATGCAGAAGTTGTCTGCGCCGACGTGCGGGAGGTGGCAAAAATAAGGGAGATGCCCGCCTCCGCGGGCATGACAAATACAAAATTTTTCACCATCGATCCGGCTCGCCGGGCCCTAGAAGGCGAAAACCAGCGTGACCTACGGAACCTCACGCCCACCCTGGAAGAAGTGGTTGAAATCAGCAAGCATTACCAGGGCGGCATGGTCAAGCTACCTCCGGGATACCCACCCGCAGAAATTCCCGACGGCACGGAAATCCTGTATCTGGGCGGACATTCGGATTGCAGAGAATGCTTGGTGCTATTCGGGAGCCTTGCAAAGAATCCAGACACGGTCCGTGCCGTGATGGTCGGCAAGAACGGTAATGCCCTTGCCGAATGGAGCCGCCCACGGGAACGTTCTCTCGAAACTCTGGACGAAGACCTCCAAGAAAAGCTGGACCGAAACGATTCCCTAGAAGGCAAAGACCGTACCTACCGCACATCCACCAGCAGGAGCGACCTGCCCATCGGCGATATCGCCACATACATTGCGGAGCCTGCACCGGTACTTATCCGTAGCCACCTGTTCAACGCAGCCGCCCTCTCCAGCGACCCGCAAGCCCATCTGATTTCGGAGGGCATCGCCTACGTGGCCAGCGACTTGCCGCTCCCTACACCTGGATTTACCTGCTACGAGATTGTCGCCCACTCAGAAATTTCCACCGGGGCTGTACGCTCCATGCTCAAGGAACATGACATCGGTAAAATCACCTTGAAGTTGCGGGGTGTCAAGTTGGACCCCGACTCCGAAATCAAGCGCCTAAAGCCAAAGGGCAAAAAATCAGCCATACTGTTCTACACCCGCGCCGCCGGCGAAAAAATTGCGTTACTTGGCTTTACCAGGTGATAGGTAGTAAGTTGTAGGTTTTAGGTATTAGGAATATCATCCGAAGGACATTTGCCTCAGGTGTTGGAAGTGAAGAATTTCTATATTCGGCCCTGAAATGGAGATGCCCGTCACGGGCATGACTGCGTCCAAAATGGAAAGCGAAAAAAAAGACAATAACTACCTGTTTGATTCCGGGAACCTTTCGGAAGGCGCTCTCGCGAAAAAGCACCGCATTGAAAACGACCCCAGCGCCCGCACTAATATAATGGACTATTTGCCCGGCATGGAAATCATCCAGTCGGACATTGCCGACAAGGTACTTGCCGAATCCGAAAACTACGATTACTCCAAATACACCGGCAAGGACGTAAAGCGCGCCCTGGAACACGAACGCTGCACCTTGGAAGATTTTAAGGCTTTGCTCTCCCCTGCTGCCGCTCCGTATTTGGAACAGATGGCCGCCAAGGCAAAAATCGAGACCAGCAAGCACTTCGGCAACAACGTCTATTTCTTCACGCCGCTCTACATCGCGAACTACTGCGAGAACTACTGCGTCTATTGCGGGTTCAACTGCTACAACCATATCAAGCGCATGCAACTCACCATGGAGCAGATCGAGCACGAGATGAAGGTCATCGCCGACAGCGGCATGGAAGAAATCCTGATTCTCACCGGCGAAAGCCGCGCGAAAAGCAGTGTGGAATACATCGGTGAAGCCTGCAAGCTAGCCCGCAAGTATTTCCGCATGGTGGGCGTAGAAGTCTACCCGGTCAATGTGGACGAATACCGCTACCTGCACGAATGCGGCGTGGACTACGTGACTGTCTTCCAGGAAACCTACGACAAGGTGCGTTTTGAACAACTTCACCTGCTAGGCCACAAGCGCGTATTCCCCTACCGTTTCGATTCCCAGGAACGAGCACTAATGGCCGGCATGCGAGGAGTGGCATTCTCCGCACTTCTTGGACTTTCGGACTTCCGTCGCGATGCGCTTGCCTCGGCACTCCATGTGTATTTCTTACAAAAGAAATATCCGCATGCCGAAATGAGCTTAAGCTGCCCGAGACTGCGCCCCATCATCAATAACGACAAGATTGACCCGCTGGATGTTCACGAAAAAGAACTCTGCCAGGTGCTTTGCGCCTATCGTATCTTCTTGCCGTACGTGGGCATTACGGTCTCGAGCCGCGAAAGTAAGGAATTCCGCAACGGCATCGTGAAGATTGCGGCGACTAAAGTTTCTGCTGGGGTTTCTACCGGAATTGGCGACCACGAAAGCAAGTACAGCGGTCACGATGACGGGGAAGGTGGCGACGAACAGTTCGAAATCAACGACGGTCGCAGTTTTAACGCCATGTACTCTGACATCTCGGGCGAAGGCTTACAGCCTGTGCTGAACGATTACCTTTACGTGTAGGTCTACTTTTTCTTGCCGCCGTTACAGCCGGCATCGCCCAGAGTAGAAAAGCATACACCATGCTTACTATAGAAGGCGTAGTTGTAATTTTTGCCGTTAGGAAGCAAGTACACCTCTAGCGAACCACCGGGATGATTTACACCACTCCACCGGACACTAACAGTGTAGCGGGTGTTCTCGTCTTTTTCGCCCTTATTTAAGGCCTCACTGATAAACATGGGCTTTTTAGGAGCTGTACGCCACCATTGTGCATCATTGTTGTTATGGTCATTCCAAGAAAAAGATGTATAGGTGTCGGTCTCTTTTTTGTAGTTGCCTGTAATTCTTCCAGCGATAATATCTGCAACGCCTTCAAACCCGGCTTCGTTCAATGCATTGTACCATGTTCCACTGGTACCGATTATTTCGCTGATGTTGTGTGTATTGTTTGCTTGGTTATGACTGTTCTGCACATTTATCGACAAACCATTGTGCAGTTCTATAACAAAAAGCGTCGCCCCTCTATTTGAAGAAAGTCCGTTTTTCATTGTCGTGGTTAGAGTAGTCATTTGGTCGCTGTTTTTTTCTTTACCGTTGTGGTTTTCGTCAGGGCATCTCCGTCTTCAACCAGAGCCCTGTTCAACGCATTTCTCAAGTAATAGAACTTTAACAAATCGATCTATTCGCGTGACCGTTCGATAATGCCAAAAATGTTAGGAATAGCGATACCCGCAAGCAAGCCCATAATCACGATGACAATCATGACCTCTATGTGGGTAAAGCCCCGCCTACAACGCTTTGCTTTCTTTTCCATATACCAAAACACTCTAGCCCAAAGATCCAACCCGTACCGAGCACCTAGCACTAGTCACATTTCTTGCTGAAGGATTTGCAAGCATTGTCACCTTCCGTCGAGAAACAAACTCCGTGTTCGGTCTTGAAGGCCTTATTGTTCATGTTTCCGCTACTGGGCAGCAGGGCCACCTCAACGGAACGGCTGCTTGCGTCTCCGCCAGACCATCTGAAGTTCATTGTCAGACGGTAATTTCCAGAGCAGTCACCCTGGTTCAATGCCTTGCTTATAAACATTGGACTCTTGGGGTATGTCCGCCAATTACTACCATCTTTTTTCGCATAATAACTTGTATTTGACTGGTCTAATTTGCTATAATCGGTTTTGTCAAGTCTTGACGCTACGATGTCGGCTACTCCTTCAAATCCTGCTTCCATCAAAGCATTGTACCAAGTACCCCCGTCACCTATAAGCTGACACATGTTGACGCTATTGTTTGCTTTTCCGTGAGACCCCTGTACATTGATGGATACGCCATTCTTGACTTCAATTACAAAAAGAGTTACGCCCTGAGTGCCTTTTAGATATTTGGTTAACGAGTCCTGATTGGCCTTATTGCCACTTGTATAGGCAGTGTTCATGAGAGCGTTCGCATCATCAACAAGCGCCCTGTTCAGCGCTTCTCTCAGATAAAACAGCTTTAGCCGGTCTATGTTTTCTCTAGACCGTTCTATCAAACCCATAATGTTCGGTACCGCAATACCCGCAAGCAAGCCCATTATCACGATGACAATCATGACTTCTATGAGGGTAAAGCCCCGCCTCTTATCGGTAGAATGCTTCCGCAATAATACACCTAAACACATACTCACCCAAAATATACTTAAAAAAACAGAAAATGGCGCATTCTCTGGCCAAAAAACTGATAGCATGCGATAGTCCAAATTGCACTATTAAGGGCGAAAAAGTACTTTTTTTTCTATTATTCTTGCTACAATGAAGCCACTCGACACCACCCTTTATTTCATTACCGACAGCACCTGTGTTGCAGAAAACCGGTTCTTACCTGTGGTGGAGGCCGCCTGCAGGGGCGGTGCCACCATCGTTCAGCTGCGGGAAAAAGACCGGAGTACCCGCGAATATATGGAACTAGCCCGTGCCACCCACGAAATCACCACCCGGTACGGAATTCCGCTGATTATAGACGACCGTGTGGATGTGGCCCTGGCTATCGGAGCCGAGGGTGTTCATGTAGGGCAATCCGACATGCCTGTCCGGGACGCCCGAAGGCTGATGGGGCCAGAAAGAATCGTCGGAGCCACCACCAAGACCGTGCCCCAGGCCCTGGAAGCCTTTGAACAAGGGGCCGATTACCTGGGCTGCGGCGCCATCTACCCCACCACAACCCACGTGAAAACCGTCATCACACCAGTAGAGACATTGAAGGAAATCGTAAAAGCCGTTCCCATCCCGGTGAATGCCATCGGCGGGCTCAACAAAGACAACATCTTCGTGCTGAAAGATTCGGGAATCGCAGGCATATGCGTCGTCTCCGCCATCATGAAGGCCGCCGATCCGGAGGCTGCCACCAGGGAACTCAAGCAGGCGGTCAAAGAGTTGTGAGTAGTGAGTAATGAGTTATGAGTTTTTATGATCGCGCCGAAGGCGCCAAATTACAGACTCAATACTGATAACTGACAACTCATTACTAATTCCGCATTCCACATTACACATTTCAGAACCCCAATACCGCTTCGGAAATCTCGTTGGCTTCGTCGGAGTAGTCGTCAGCCCGATCCGGGATAAACTCCCCCCAAGCTTCGCTGACACCGCAACCCACGCCTACCTCTACGGTAGACCACTTGAATACGGCAAACACCTTCGGGAACATTTCCAGCAGGCCGTCCAACACGTCTTCGGGAGGTTCGTCTTCCACCAGCATGTTGCCGTCCATGGCCAAAAGCTCCGTTTCCGGCAGTTCTTCGAAGCGACACTCGTATTCGTCAGACACGATGGGGTCCACGGAATACCAATCTCCCGAATCTTCGCTAGGGAGTTCCGCCTCCGGAAATTTTTCCATAAAGGCCTGCCACAGAAGGGCAAGGTCTGCCCCCTCGCCAATAAACCGGACTAAAACGCGACAATCCATTTCACCCTCCTTAACAACAAGAATATAAATAAAAAGCAGAGAAAAGATATGCTAGATGGCGGATCAGGTCCGCCATGACGAGATGGAATATCAGGCCGCCATGACGTTCATAACCAGGTTTACCATAACATTTAATTATGGTCAGTCGGGGGGGGGGGCTGAAAAAAAGAAAAACCGGTTCCGAAAACGAAACCGGCTTTTCACTGAGCTACGAAGGGCTCGAACCTTCGACCCACGCCTTAAAAGGGCGTTGCTCTACCAACTGAGCTAGTAGCCCGAGCGACCCAAATATAGAAACTTTTGCCTTTTTGTAAAGGCAAATTTTGTAAATTTAGCCTATGTTCAAGAAGATAAACTTCCAGGTGGTAGCGCTAGCTCTGCTTGCCACCGCGTTCGAGGCACAGGCCTACTTTTCGCAAGGCGATGCCGGTCAGGAAGTTTTCTCCTTCATGTCCACCTTCGACAGCCCCCGAAATGCGGCCCTTGAAAAATCCGCAGCTGCAGCACCATCCGCCGACCCGAGCATCGCCCAACTGAACCCGGCCGCTCTCCGGATGCCCGAAGGAAAGGAACGTACCGTCGGCATGCACTGGCAGACCGGCGAATTCTCCGAAAACCAGGGTTCCCTATACTACACCCGAGACTTCAAACGATTCCTGTACCAGATTTCGTACAACTGGCTGGACTACGGAACTATCGAAGGCTATGACGAATACGGCAACGAGACCGGCAAGGACTACAACCCCCTGAGCCAGCTGGTCACCGCCACGGTAGCATTTCCCATGAAGCATTTCCAGTTCGGCGCCACCCTCAAGTTCGCAAGCGACAGGCTCGCCGACGAAGAGGGTGACCGTACCGCCTTCGGGGCGGCCTTCGACTGGGGCATTTCCTGGCAATCCGAAAACAAGCTGTGGGGACTGGCACTTGTGGCCCGCGATTTCGGTTGCCTGCTGCGGGACTACGTGGACGACGGCGAAGACGAATACTACCCCATGGGGCAAGTGTTCGCCCTTTCCGGATTCATGCGCCCCAAGAGTCTCCCGAAGTTGACAGTCTTTGGCGAAACGAATTTTCCGCGGTATGCAGAGCCTCGCCTGAATATCGGCGCCGAGTACCTGCTGGGCAAGTACTTCGCCATACGGGGCGGTTTCACCCGGACATGGCTGGACCTGAAACGGGACGCCCTGGAGCTGATTCAAGACCGGAGCAGGCCCGACGAATCCAACGAGGCACGCTTCTTGAGCCTCGGCCTCGGCTACAGCATGGGCTTGTTCGCCCTAGACTACAGCTTTTCATACCTGGCCCAAGGGCTCGGGATGGAACACCGGGCCGGCCTGCGGTTTAATTTCTAGGGCTAAACGCTATGCGGCAGTTCGACGTTTTTGTCTGGGATTCGCCTGACATTACCGAGACAAAGCCGTCATTTACCGACCCGGCCCTGGGCTGGTTCTTTACGGACAATTTCAACGAAAGGCTGAACGAAAGCGACGCGGAATGGATCGTCTTTGCAAGCAGCGCCGTAACCATCGACCGAGAATTTTTGAACAGCCTGGCCGAAAACATCTCCGCATTCCCCATGGTGGACGCTTTCGCCCCGAGACTTCGATACGCCTCCATAGAAGACGGCGACAAGAAGTCCGTGAAATTCGTCGGCGGCTTTAGGCTCCACAAGTCCAGGGGAATCGAACCTATCGAAGAGGATGCACCCCTGCGGTATGTGGCCTGCCCAAGACCCGAAATTGCGGTCTTTTCCAGGCGGATAGTCCAGCGGACCGGGGCCTTCGATGCAAGCCTGCCTATTCCGGCACAGATTCTCGACTATGCCCTGAGGATGCACCACGCCGGCGGCAAGTGCTTTTCCGTCCCCTACCTGGTAGCCGGACTGCAAGGAATCCCGATGGCTTTTTCCAGCGAAAACAGGGAATGTCTCCCCCACATCGCCTACGCCCTTTCCAAGTCCCTCGGGATCAAGACCGCACGCTTTGTGACGGCCCACCCGTCGGTCATCGCAATCCTCTGGAAAAGCCGCAAGAGCCTAAGGGAAAAGCGGGACAAGGCCATACTCTTGAGCAAGCTTGCGCCGGAGACTTTACAGGAACTGTATTAATCCGGACGACGTCCAGACCATCAGTAAAAATATCCAGCGGATGCCCCAACAAGTGGGGCATGACGATGATGGAAAAACGACGGGGATTCCCGTCGCTAAAAGGATTTACACTTTCTTGAAAATGAGGGACGTGTTGATTCCGCCGAAGGCGAAGTTGTTGCTCATCACGTATTCCACATCCATCTCGCGACCGTCACCGACGATATAGTCCAGCGGGGCGCATTCCGGGTCCACGTTTTTCAGGTTCAGGTTGGGGCTGAACCAGCCCCGGTTCATCATGTGGATAGACGTCCAGGCCTCGATACCGCCACAAGCGCCCAGGGTATGCCCGATGTAGCTCTTGAGACTGCTGATGGGGGCGCTACGGCCCTTCAGGGCGTTGTAGGTGGCCCAGGTCTCGGCCCGGTCGCCATGCTTGGTGGCTGTTCCGTGACCGTTCACATAGCCGATGGCATCGGGAGTGATTCCCGCATCTTCCAAGGCCAGTTCCAGAGCCCGCTGCATAGTTTCTTGCTTGGGCTGGGTCAGGTGGTCGCCGTCGGTATTGTTACCGAAGCCCACCAGTTCCGCATAAATTTTTGCACCGCGGGCACGGGCATGCTCGTATTCCTCGAGAATCAAGGTGCCGCTTCCTTCGCCAATAACCAAGCCGTCGCGGTCCCGGTCATAGCTGGCGGGAGTGAGTTTGGGCGTATCGTTCTTGACGGACGTTGCAAAAAGCGTATCGAAAACGGCAGATTCCGTGGGGTCCAGCTCGTCGGCACCGCCTGCCACCATAGCGTCCTGCTTGCCGTACTTGATGGCCTCGTAGGCGTTACCGATGGCAAGGCTTCCGGAGGTGCAGGCCGTGTTGGTGGTAATCATGCGGCCCGTAAGCCCAAAGGTCACGCCGATGTTCACGGCGCAGGTCTGAGGCATGGACTTGATGTAGGTGGTAGCCGTAATTTTCGAACTGTCGTTGGTGACAATCATGGAGAAGAAATCTACCAAGGGCATCACGGAGCCCATGGAAGACCCGTAGGCCACGCCGACACGTCCGGAATGCAAGAAATCCTGGTCTTCCAGAAGCCCGGAACATTCCAGGGCCTTCTGGGCGCCCACCGTAGCCAGCAGTGCCACACGGCCCATACCGCGTACCTTGCGGCGGGGCATTTCAGGAAACTGGTAGTTCACCGGAACCGCCAGACGGGTGTTCATCTGCACGTACTTGTCCCATTCGTCCATGCGGACCACCTTGTTCTCCAGCTTTTTCAGGCTGTCGAAAATTTCGTCCATCTCGGAACCCAAGGCCGAAATGCAGGAACCTCCCGTAACAACAACCCTACGGGTCATGCGAGACCTCCGTTTACAGAAATCACCTGGCGGGTGATGTAGGCCGCCCCTTCCGAAAGCAGGAACACTGCCGTGGCGGCAACTTCGCTGGGCTTGCCCACCCGCTTCATGGGCACGGCCTGCAAGATAATGTCCAGGGGAGCGTCCTTGATCATTTCGGTCTCGATAACGCCCGGCGCGATGCTGTTCACCGTGATGTTTCGGCTGGCAAGTTCAGTGGCCAGGGCCTTGGTAGCCCCGATGATGCCCGCCTTGGAGGCGCTGTAGTTTACCTGGCCCCGGTTGCCGATAACGCCGGAAACCGAGGAGATGGTGATAATGCGGCCAATGCGCTTACGACACATGGGCATCACCAGAGGTTGAACCACATTGTAAAAACCGCCCAGGTTGGTATCCACCACCTTGTCCCAGGAATCCCCGCTCATGCCAGCAAAGGTCATGTCGGCACAAACGCCTGCATTAAGAATCAGACCGTAATAAGTTCCGTTTTCCTCAATATCTTTGGTCAATACTTCCCGGCACTGATCGCGGTCGGAAATGTCGAGCTGAAGCCCACGGATTTCTCCACCGGCAGCCTGGACCCTTTGTATAAGTTCATCGACCCTGGTCTTGCCCCTGTTGTAGCCCGCAACAACGGCATAACCTGCCTGGGCAACGGCTTCTGCAATGGCAGAACCGATTCCGCCACTAGCTCCGGTCACAAGAACCTGCTTCTTATCACTCATGGACACTCCTAAGCATTTCAATTATTCCACGCCAATTATAGAAAAAAAGAACCACGAACGCAATTGCCACAGCGACCTATTTACCCCTAGAACCCGCAAACGGAGACAGGATAAAATTGAAAAGAATTCCCAAGAACACGGAAAGGCCAAAAGTGGATACCGGCGAAAATCCGCTGAAAGAAAGGCTCCCGAAAGAGAGGATGGTGGTCAGGGCCGATAGCGCGATGGCAAGTACCGTCACGGCGCTCCCGCGCCCCTCCCTGAAAAACAGGGAGTAATCGATGCCTATACCGAGGGTAAGAATAATTCCCACCGTAGCAAAGAAATTGAAAGGTACACCCAGATAGCCGAACAGCGCCACCGCAAGGCAGGAGGCGCATACTGGAATCCGCATAATGGAACTCGCCCCGGCAAACCCGTAAATGAACAGCAGTACCGCAAACACCAGCACAAAGGCAACCCCAACTAGGGCAAGGGCGGTCAAAGAAAGCCGCGTCAGGTTCTCGTTAATCTGGTTTACCTTGTCCATAAAGTAGATGCCCTCACCTGCAAGGCCAGTAAGCTTGGCGGCGTCATGAACATGGAGAGGCATCACCGCACTGTAGTAGGAATCCCCTACGCGGCCAATCCAGAGGCTGTTCAGAAGTTTTTCGAAATTGGCGGGCAACCTGCCTTCGGGCTCAAGAACTTTCAGGCCCCGGGCCATCGAAGTGCGGAATGCCGAATCGGACCGGAGTCCAAGTTCCCTGTGCATCTCAGTGACAGTCAGGGAATCCATGGCCCGAGAAAGTATTTCGAAATTTCCTTGCTGAACCGAACGGGGCGGAACAAACCTGCTAATGGCAAGGTAGTTCTGCAGCACGCCGTCGGCACGTTCCCGCTCCAAGCGCTTGCAGAAGGCATGTTCCCGCTCCAGCACCTCCTGGACGGAGCTCCCCTTCACCAAGAAGTAACTGCCCGAAGAGCCGAAATCCAGAAGTTCCATGGAAAGCTTTTCCTGGGCAAGGCGCGCAGACGACATGGTGTAGAGGGACTTGAGGTCCGTACCCCACTGCACGCGGTAAATTCCTACGGCTGCGACGGCGACGACCAAAGCAGCCACCGCAAGCGACGCCCACTTTTTCGCTTTGAACACCCCAAGCCATTTTCCGTAACAATCCAAGACCTTTGAAACCATTCCAAGGGCGAAACCCGCAGGAGCGCGGGTCTTCGCGGCAGGCAGGGCCGCAAACAAAAGCGTAATGGTCAAGAAGGAGCTGGCAAGCCCCGCCATGGAGAAAACCGCCATCTGCCGGAGCAGCGGGAAGGGAGCGAAGGTGAGAGCCAAGTACGAAAGTTCCGTGGTCATGAATCCCAGGACAAGTCCCTTGAAAATCAGGCCACGTACACCGCCACCGTCCAGCCGTTCTTCCCGAATCTTCCAGCCCGTAAAGAAATGGATGGCGTAGTCGATGCTCACGCCGATGACGCTGGTCCCGAACACGAAGGTGAAAATATGGATAGAACCGAAAAGCGTCCAGGAGACCGACAGGGCCGAAACGATGGCGATACCAATGGAAAAAAGCGTTAGCGCCAGGGGTACGGCAGACCTGTAGGTGGAAAGGATCAGCAACAGGAGCAACACGATGGACACTCCCGAAATCACGGCCACTTCCAGCTGCGCCCGGGAAGAACTTTCGTAACTGTGGAACGGCACTCCTGTGGTTGCCACCACCAGGGCGGAATCCAACCCTTTCAGTTCCGAAATCTTCTGTTCAATAATCTGGAGGGCGCTACCGTCGCCACCGAAGGTGGATGCACCCGGAACAAGGCTTGCAGACCACATGACGTAGGTCCGTAGGGAATCCCGCAGCACAAGACGCTCATCCCGGAGTTCCACGTTCTTGCTCATGAAGGAGAGGTTTCCCAGAACATCCTCGAAGGCCTGGGCCGAAAGCAAGAAGGGGTCTTCGTCCAGGTTCTCGAGGCTTGCCATGGAAAAGCCTCCGTAGATTTTTTCCAGGGCGTTCTGCTTCAAGAAGGCTCCCCCACCCTGGCGAACGCGGTCCATAAACGCTTCGCTCTGCAATGCATAGCGATATTCCCTGGCGAAGGCACGGGCTTCGTCCATAGAGCTGTCCGACACCAGGTAGCTTACCTTTTCCAGCTGGCCATTCCCGCGCAGCGCCCGGTCGAATTCGTCTGCCGCCGCCTTCGCCTTTTCGAAATCGCTATGGCCCACAAGCACCGTCATCTGGCCCATGGTCCTGCGGGAAAGCTCGGCGTCGGCATCACCCAGACCCGCCGACACCTGCGAAGGCGGCAAAACGGAGAAAAGGTTTGAATCGATTTTCCAGGGGCTAGCGTTCAAGCCCAGCGCAATGATGGCGACATGCAAGATTCCCCAGAGGAGAATCCCCCACTTGTTCATCCGTTTTTTTTCGGGCTTATCCATGAAACTCCGCAGGCTCCATCAGCGCAACAGGGCGGATTCTTCGGGAGTGAGGGAGATGCCCCCTTCCACCTTGGAAAATTCGTAGAGGATGGGATTCCCGTCTCCGTCGGAGAGGGTCACCTTCTCCAGCCACTTGTGGCCCGAGAGCACCACCGACGAAATCTGCTTCTTGATGACGCTTTCCTTGGGAACAAGACCGATGGTCCAAAGTCCGTCCTTCCCCATCTCGAAGAAAATCTGGAATCGTTCTTCCAGCATTTTGCGGTTGCCCGAAAAAATTCCCTGAATGGTCTGGGAAACCTGGCCAAAAACCGCGTTGTCCTTCATGTTCATCTGGGAAACCGCCCCGGAGGCATTTTTCTGGAGCATCTTGTCGCGGGTGATGGCGGTAAGGCTCTGGAAGGGCTTTTCCATATTCCACAAGATGCCCAGGGTATCCGCGATGACGAAACTCCCCGTGGAGACAAAGTCCCGGTTGATTTTCTTGACGGTCCGCACCTGCCTGAAACTCCCCCGTAGGTATTTCTGCTGCTGCATGGCCGAAAGCACCTGGGCAAGTTCCTTGGAACGCTCCACCGTCAAAGGACTTGCAAAGACATCGGCAAACGCCACAGACGTTAGCGCAAGACACAGGAACATTGCCAAAAACAGTTTCATATGACTCAAATATAGCTTGTTTACCCAATTTTTTTTATCTTTCCGAATAGAAACGCTACATCGTGAGAGACATGACTTTTTTCCAACGAATAGCCTACGCCTGGCGGACATACGTGAAGTTACAGACCTTCTTCTTTTTCGGGTTGGGTAGTCTTGTCCAGGCCTCCGTGGTATTTCCGACACTTTTTCTCCTTTCCGGCTTTTCGCGGAAACGGTTCAGCCGGTGGGCCCGTTACGCCATCCACATCGCGCTCAAGATTCTCATCTGGCAGCTGGTGTTGCTGAGGGGTTCCAAATTCAAGGTGGAACACCGTGAACGCCTCAAGGGACTCCACTCCAAGATCATTATCGCCAACCACCCTTCCCTGCTAGACGTGGTGTTGCTGTTTTCCATCATCCCCAACGCCGACTGCATCGTGAAGGGGGCTCTCGGCAAGAACCGCTTTGTCTCCGGAATCGTAAATTCCATCTACATCCTCAATTCAGAATCCTTCGACCAGCAGATGATGGAAGTGAAACGCACCACAGACCAAGGGAACAACCTCATCATCTTCCCCGAAGGTACACGCTCCGAACCGGGCAAGCCGTGGGACTTCAAGAAGGGGGCGGCCAGGTTCGCCATCGGCTGCAAGCGCGACATCGTGCCCATCTACTTTGGCGGAAACGAGATTATCGGGCTTCGCAAGCACGACAAGCTGGTAAGCTACCACCCCAGAGAACAGTACCATTTCTACCTGGACGTGCTGGAAACCATTTCCGTAGAGCCCTACCTGGAAGGCCATCAGGGCGCACAGGTGGTGGCCCTCACCAAAGAGATGCAGCGCCGCCTGGAAGAACGTAGGGATTTGGACCCGGAATACCCACAGAGACTCATTGACCAACAGGCCGAATTGCAAGGTAAGACATGATTGAACAGATTCGCGGAAAACTGATACAGAAAAGCCCCACCTTCGTGGTGGTGGACGTGGCAGGCATCGGCTACGGAGTCAACATCTCCGCACGCACGGGCGGCATGCTCCCCGACGAAAACGCCGAGGTGCTCCTGTACACGAACCTGGTGGTCCGTGAAGATTCCATGACCCTCTTCGGATTTGCGGACCAGGCCGAAAAGGATTTGTTCCTGATGCTTCTGGACGTGAACGGCGTGGGTCCCAAGATGGCCCAGCGGATTCTGAGCGGAGTCTCCCCCGCCGACCTTTTGAACATGATTGCCAGCGACAACAAGAGCGCCCTAGGGAAAATCAAGGGCCTGGGCAAGAAGACTACCGAACAGATGGTGCTCACCCTCAAGGACCGTGCGGCCACCATGCTTCAGGCTCTCGGGAACGTGGAAGGTTCTGGCGTCACCGGCATGGGCGTACTCACTGGCGCCAAGATGGAGGCGGTGCTTGCGCTCCATACCCTGGGGGTCAAGGACCCTGCGGCAGAAAAGGCCGTGGCCAAGGCCTACGAGAACCTGGGCGACTCCGCCGACGCAGCCGCCCTCATCCCCGAAGCCCTGAAATATCTCTAATCATTGTCATTGCGAGCAACGCGAAGCAATCTCTAACTTGAATTAATATGTCCCGCATTACAGAAGCCGAAGCCCTAGACCTTTTCAACAACGCCCCCCTGAAGGAGCTGTGCGCCATGGCCTGCGCCGAAAAGGAACTCCGCCACGGGAAATCCGTCTATTGGGTCAACAACAGACAAATTAACTATACCAACGTCTGCGTTCTGCACTGCAAGTTCTGCGCCTTCTCCAAAATCAAGAAGGACAGCCCCACCGCCTACGACTGGGACTACGGCACCATCAGGGCAAAGGCCGCCGAGGCCATCGGCCAGGGAGCGCGGGAACTCCACATTGTAGGCGGTCTCCATCCGGACCACCCCTTCGACTACTACATCGACATGCTCTCGAAACTCCGCAAGGAATTCCCGAAGGTGAACCTGAAGGCCTTTACCGCCGTAGAAATCTGCCACTTCTCGAAAATTTCGGGCCAGAGCCCCGAACAGATCATGGCCACGCTGAAAAAGGCAGGCCTTGACGCCCTCCCCGGAGGCGGCGCCGAAATCCTGGTGCAAAGCGTCCGGGACCAAATCTGCCCGGGTAAAGAAACTGGCGAGGAATGGCTTTCTGTGCACAAAGCTGCACACAAGCTGGGAATCCCCACCAACGCCACCATGCTCTTTGGCCACGTCGAAAAGCCCGAAGACCGTATCGCCCACATGGGCATGCTGCGGACACTGCAAGACGAAACCCCCGGATTCTTCGCCTTCATCCCCCTGGTTTACCACCCGGAACACAACGCCCTCCACAAAATTGTCCCCGAGATTACAAGCGAAGAGGATATATTGCGGACCGTAGCAGTCTCCAGGCTGTTCCTGGACAACTTCCCGCATATCAAGGCCTACTGGATACAGATGGGAATCGAAACCGCCATGAAGGCCCTCCACGCCGGGGCATCCGACCTGGACGGCACCATCATGGAAGAAAAAATCACCCACGCCGCCGGAGCAAAAGTCCCCGTGGGAATGAGCCCTTCCCGCATGCGGGAACTGATTATTGGCGAAGGCCTCACCCCCGTCGAACGGGACGCCATGTACGAGACTTTCGGGTAGATGGCACTAGAAAACCCCGTGCAGAATTGCACAGGGCTTTCGTCGTTCTTAAGGAATAATTCTTTTAGATTACTTCTTCTGGAGCGGGGTATCCTTCAGGATTTCCTCGACCAGGTTCTTCATGTTTTCTTCCCAGTCGCCCTTGCCCATGGCGAAGCCGAGATGGACGCGGGCCTTGAGCGTGCCGCTCGCCACAACGGTCTTGCTGTCGGCGTTGGCAATGGAGTATTCGCCGGTGAACTGGAGGTAGCTCTTGGTTTCGGCGCTCATGGTGAGCGGGTTCATCTTGGTTTCGGAGAGGCGGGAAACTTCGAGGTTGCTCATGGAGATGATGAGACCAGAAACGCCGTCGAGAGCGTCAAACTTCGGGGAGGGAACGAGATAGTCCTTCTTGCCGAACTTGGTCGAGGTCATGGTGAAATCTGCCGCTTCCTTGGCCGTGAAATTGGCGGCGATGTCGGCCTGGCTCTTCAGTTCGCTGCCCATCTGCTGGGTGAACCAACCGGAGAAGTTGCTGGAGAAGTCCGGAAGGTCGTCGGCAACGTCGTCCTGGTTCTTCACGACCGGCTCGGTGTAGAAGACGGTCACTGCCGTTGCCGGCTCAGTCCAACTAGGGTCGATGTTCTTGAGACCAGCCTTGCCCCCGCAACCGATGAGAGAAAGTGAGACTGCACAGAGAAGAAGTGCAGCAATTTTTTTCATGATATTATCCTCCTGATGGGAAATTTCCAGAAAAACGACATTGTTTTCCTGGCGAGGCAATATAGGAAAAATTTGTTCCAAAAAAGAGATTTTTGTGCAATAAAAAAATTTTTTTCGAAATTTTCCGTCAAAAATTTTCTATATGACTCAATCTGAAACATATAGGAATTTTCCAAGATTTCATGACGAAAAAGGCAATCCAGGGGCCTTTCCAGTTCAAGAAATTGCAAAAACGATCCGGCCCATCTAGACAATTTCCCAAATTTTATATATTTTTATTTTTGGGAAATAGAAATTCGGGAGCCGACAAATGAAACTGATTGAAAGAACAGAGTATTTGGACACATTGAAAAATGTCAGGGGCACACCCGACATCAAGATAATAACCGGAATCCGTCGTTCCGGCAAATCAAAATTATTAGAATCCTTTGCAGAATGGATTGCAAAAAATGATAAAAAGGCAAACATCATCAAGATCAACTTCAACTTGACGAAGTTTGAAAAATTACAGAACTATTCCGCACTCGAAGAATATGCAGAACAGGCGTACAAGCCTAAAAAGACAAACTATCTGTTCATCGACGAAGTTCAACTTTGCGACTCGTTCGAAAAGGCATTGAACAGCCTACACGCCACGGAAAAATTCGACATCTATGTAACCGGCTCAAACGCATTCCTGCTTAGTAGCGATCTGGCAACGCTCTTTACGGGTAGAACTTTTGAGATACCCGTCTTCCCGTTTTCGTTTGCGGAATACACAAAATACTACAAGCCGAAAAAAATGGAAGACTCGTTCGAATCCTACCTTAAAGAAGGGGGGATGGCGGGTTCCTTCTTATACAAGACTGAAAGCGAAAAGTTCCGTTACGTGAACGAAGATGTTTTCAACACGTTGGTTATCCGCGACATCGTCAAAAAATACAAGATTCGGAACAAGGTCTTTCTTGAAAAACTGATTGACTTTTTGATGGACAATGTCGGCAACATCACCTCCATCCGAAATATCGCCAAGACAATCAGCACCACAGGCGACAAGACGAACCATAAAACCATAGGTTCTTACATCGATTATTTATGCAAGGCATTCGCCTTCTACAAAATCCGAAGATTCGACATTCGCGGAAAAAGATACTTGTCCACGGAAGACAAATACTACTTGAGCGACCATTCGTTCCGCTACGCAAGACTCGGGACCCGCAACATGGACTACGGCCACGTGTACGAAAACATGGTTGCCATGGAATTACTTCGAAGGGGTTACCAACTTTACGTCGGAGTCCTATACAAGAAAGAAATCGACTTTGTAGCAATGAAACATGACGAAAAGCTGTATATCCAGGTATCGGACAACATCTCGGACAAGAAGACTTTTGAAAGGGAAACTGCCCCGCTGCTCGGAATAAAAGACGCATACCCCAAAATGCTCATCGCGAGAACAAACCACGAAACGACCCAGTACGAAGGAATCAGAATCGTCGATGTCTCAAGATGGCTTCTTGGCATGGATTAGCCCCCAACGGATTAAGCCCTTCCTTGGGCGTTCCCCGGCCACGGGCCGGGTCGGGTGCTGCTCGCCTCTCGTCACCCCGGACCTGATCCGGGGTCGGCTCATCGAGCCGCTTACGCGTCTCGCCACAAAGGTGCGACGCCCCCTAACGCAGAAGCGGGTGTGAAGTGTGTAGTGTGGGATGTGGGTTGATTGTTTATCGGCGGGTTACTCAGAGTCCTTGACGCAACGAACAGAAAGCCCGTAGTTCTTGTAGTAGTTGTACAGGCTCGCATAGCCGATGCCGTAGTACAATCTCATGTAGTACGCGTAGTAGCTGAGGTACTCAGTAGAACTCCAGAAGTACGCGTAGTTGCCCTCGTAGTCGTAATCCCCATTGATGTCCCTGTAGCCGGCAGGAAGCGCCGAGAACCCGAAGGTATCTTCACCGTTGCCATCGTCGTACCAGCCTGTCACGGACTTGAGCTTGGAACCCGCCGTATTTGAAGACGTATATTCCGTAATGGAACCGTCAACGGCCACAATCAGGGCTTCCCATTCGCTTTGACTGGGCAAATGCCAGCCCTTGGGGCAGACGCCACGCACCAAGGTCGCTGAGCCCTCCGAAGCGACGCTACAAGTCTTGCCATAGCCGCAGCCCTTGCCGCTCGTGCTCCACTCACCCACGCTGTCCATGGCTGCAGCCCAGGTATAAAGACGACCGTAGGTTTCGCAGTCGCCTTCCGTAGTTCCGATTCCACCACACCAGCTGTTTTCCGTCTCGTAGTTCAAGTTCTCGGCCATCCACACCTCGGAATAGCCAGTGCCCGCGGGGGCGATGGTCACCGTCTTGTAAATCTGTCCATCACGTTCATCGATAAACTCGCCATAGTTAATGTCCGGATTCAAGTAATCCCAGGCGGTTTTGCTAGACCCCTCAACATCGCTCGAGGTGACTCTCGAAGAACTAGAGTTGCTGGACTTGGTCGATGTTCCTGCCGAAGAAGGATTGCCCTTGCTATCGCTCGACTTGTCACTCGATGAAGAGAAATCGCAGTCCATCTTCTCAATGAGGGTCCCGATGACCCAGCCGTTGTCGCCATCGCACACAGCCATGTTATGGTATTCCGTCAGATAGGTGGCGACACACTTCTGACTCTTGCCGCAGTCGTAATCCGACAGTTCCATGAATGTCTCGACGGTGTCAGGAATTCCACCACGGTTCCCGCCACTACCATTATCGCCACCCGCCGACGAAGAATCGTCGCAGGCGGAAAGGGCGAACCCGAGCACCCCCGCAAGGGCGCAGACCGTAAACTTTTTCGCGAATGTATTTTTCATAGCAAAACCTTTGGGTTATTACTCGGAGTCCTTGACGCAACGGACGGAGAAGCCGTTTTTCTTCCACTCGCCCCACAAAAGGGCGGAATCGTCGTCGTGTTGCAATCTCAAACAGTAGGATTTGTCGGTACCGTACACACTAGAAGACCAGAAGAACGTACCAATGCCCTTTGACCTAAAAAATTCTCCGATGTACATAAAGCCTGCAGGGAGGGCTGAGAAACCAGAGGCATTCGTTCCCGACGTAGAAGTCGAATATTCCTTCCACCCGTCCGCAGTCCTCAACTCTACACTAGCACCAAGGTAACTCCAGTAAGTAGTTCGGTCTTCAACGCCGCTCGCTATTGGTTCTACCAGTTTCTTCCACTCTTCCTTTGTAGGCAAATGCCAGCCTTTGGGACAAACGCCCTGCGTACCTTCGTTGCCAATGTCGCAATTGTAGTGATAGCCACAATTGACCTTATTCATTGCAACTTCCCAGGTGTACAGGCGACCGTACCTGGAGCAGTTCGCAGCAAACTCTTCTTCCGTCAAAATTCTTTTACTGATTTCATCAAGGGCACCGTCACCATAGCAGCCGCTCCATGCATACCTACCCAAGCTGGACACATCGCCCGGATCGTAATTCAAGTTCTGGGCCATCCATATCTGATCTCCGATTTTAACCGTCTTATAGACTTGTCCATCGCGTTCATCGGTAAACTCTCCATAGTCGATGCCCGGATTCAAGTAATCCCAAGCGCTTTTCATTTCTTCGCTAGACGAAGACACCTCCTTGCCCGCAGAGCTGCTTGACTTTGCGTCATTTCCAGATGTATTCGAATTGCTGGATTTGGTCGACGTTCCTGCCGAAGAAGGATTGTCCTTGCTGTCGCTGGAGTCGTCGGTCACTTCGGCGGGATCGTTGGACTTGCTATCGCTCGACTTGTCACTCGATGAAGAGAAATCGCAGTCCATCTTCTCGATGAGAGTCCCGATGACCCAGCCGTTGTTACCATCGCACACAGCCATGTCATGGTATTCCGTCAGGTAGGTGGCGACACACTTCTGACTCTTGCCGCAGTCGTAATCCGACAGTTCCATGAATGTCTCGACGGTGTCGGGAATACCCCCACGATTGCCACCGCTACCGCCCTCACCACCCGCCGACGACGAGTCGTCGCAGGCGGTCAGAGCGAACCCGAGCACCCCAGCAAGGGCGCAGACCACAAAACTTTTGGCAAATGAATTCTTCATAAAAAAAACCGTCGTAATGATTTACCCCTAAAAAATAATAAGGTGGCATGCATTATTCCACCCATAAACGCACCGAAAAAAACATTTTTCGTCGTATTTTTACCAAAAACTTTCTATATGACTCACTGCGAGACATATAGGAAAAAGGTGTCGTTGAAAAAACACAGCGAGCCTTCACAAAATTCATTTTTCTTCCATTTTGTCATTTTATGACACGCTAAAAATATATTTTTGCTCTAGCATGGTCAAAAGGCTTCATTTTCCTCAAATAAGCCAATTGACTCAAGTTTCACCACTTGCACCAGCACGAGGAAAAATGTATATTGACTATAGTTCAATTCAACAATGGAGGTCATCATGGCACTAGCAATCGCATCGGTACCGATACTGGCCGGCGAAGCGTCGGACAGGTTTGACCTCATGATGGAAGAAAGCGAAAAGCGTCGCGGTTCCATTGATTTTTCCAAGCAAATTGAACAGGCCAGAGACATTCTCTCCAAGGCCGACTTTAGAGAATTTAAGTAATGAACTTTCTCCAACAGAATTGCCGCTTTGGGTTCTACACTCAAGGCAAGGCCTCCCTATGCAAATCATTCAAGTGCGGGGACAACGACTTAGACGATTTCTTCACAAAAGACGCTTTTTTGCAGAGCGAAGAACTGCTTTGCAAGAATTATTGCTTTTCCCTTGTCGATGACCCGGCTCAACTGGTGGCGGTTTTTACGCTTTCCAATGACAGCATCAAGAAAATTCCCGGATCTCGCAAAAGAAAGATTGAGAAGAACATCCCCCGCGAAAAGATTTACAGCAGCTATCCGGCCGTCATGATTGGTAGACTCGGCATAAGCCTTGATTTTCAGAGCAAACATCTGGGGAGCGACGTCCTGAGTTTTATAAAGGCATGGTTCGTCGATCCACTTAACAAGACCGGTTGCCGGTTTCTGCTGGTAGATTCCTACAACAAGGAACGGAATCTCAAGTTCTATCAAAACAACGAGTTTAAATTCCTGTTCAGCACCGAAGAACAGGAAAGGGAATTTCGCGGTCTTGGTCCTGACAGGCCCTTGAACAGCCGTCTGATGTATTTCGATCTGATTGAATTGAAAAAGAAGCAGACAGGCAAAGCAGAATAAACATTCGCGTTAGGGAAAGCCTAGTGTGCTAGCCCCCCCCCCCTACTCTGAGTCCTTGATGCAGCGGACGGAGTAGGCGACATCCGTGAAAAGCCTTTCCTTGCCCATTCCATCGGATCCATAAGACAAATACTCAGGATGGGTAAAACTCAAACCGTCAGTTGAACCCGCGGTAGTATGGAAATAAGCGAGACCTCCGGCACTGCTGAATTCGCCGGAGCTGGTCCTGTAACCAGCAGGAATCCCTGAAAAACCGAAGGTGTCGGTGCCGATATATTTATTACCACGATATTCCCATCCCATCTGCGACTTGAGAGCCTTGCCTGCCGTTTTTTCGCCCGCTGCAATATACAAGATATAGAATTCATCATCATCACCTACACCTGCATATCTAGGCAAGTGCCAGCCTGAAGGACAAATGCCCCGCACTTTTTTAGTAGGCACGCCATCATCACAATTCACACCATTGCCATTATCACAGAGTGCAACGTAATCTATTGCCGCCGCCCAGGTGTAAAGGCGGCCCGCCACGTCGCAGTTCTCGGTTTTATTGTCGTAGCACCAACTGCGTTCCAACAGACTCGGTGTCTTGACGCTGTCAGCGTAGTTCAGGTTCTCCGCCATCCATATCTGGTCACCTATCTGCACCGTCCTGTAAACCTTGCCGTCGCGTTCATCGGTCATGGAGCCGTAAGTAATATCTGGATTAAAGTGGGCTTCCTTTGGCACATCCCAGTTCCAACTCATTAGAGAGACCCAACCATTTGCCGTGCAATAATACTTGTTAGTTTCGGTCACAACGCCATTTGTTCTCTGCCCCACTTCTGCGTTGGTGCACGTTTTGCCTTAAGTATCCATGTCAATTTCCTTGGCCTTTTCCCACGAACCATTTTTACAGACAACATAAGACGAAGAATCCTTCTTTCCGATAAATCCTTCCCTACTCGCATTGCATTCTGGCAACGCCTTTACCGTGTCCTTCA
This sequence comes from Fibrobacter sp., assembly GCA_017503015.1. Taxonomy (NCBI): domain Bacteria; kingdom Pseudomonadati; phylum Fibrobacterota; class Fibrobacteria; order Fibrobacterales; family Fibrobacteraceae; genus Fibrobacter; species Fibrobacter sp. The sequence continues at coordinate 65,473 of JAFVTX010000041.1, forward strand.
CGCAACTCTTTATTTTGTTGTCGTTCCCGCCGCCATTTTTGCAGGTGGACTTTGCGGCGTTGAAGGCCTTTTCCACGCCCGCTTCGGATTCCATGTTATACATGGAGTAGGTCTTGGAGTTGGTCGTGCCGTCGGCATTCTTGATGGTAACGATAAGGTCCTTGCCGTCCGCCGTGTAGGTGTATTCGGCGTCGTCGCCAAAATCGTCCTTGCGCACAAAGTGCCACGTGCTGATGTCGGTCTTGACCATGGCGTCACAGACTCCCACCTCGGTGCAGGTCTCGTTCACGGTGATTTCGGGTTCAAGGATTTCGGTCGGCCGCGAGCTGCTGGACTTTGCGGAACTGCTTGATGTCGTAGCGTCGCTCGACGAGCCGTCCTTGTCGGTAGCCCTGGAGTCGCTGGAGCCGTCGGTGTCCTTGCTGCCCGACGACTTTGTAGAACTCGGCTTTGTCTGGTCGTAGGACTTGAACCACTTTTCGCCGTCGCATTCGTAGTTCTCTTCGAGTTCGGTCACGTAGACCTTCTCGCCGATGACATCCATGCTGCACTCGTAGGTTTCGAGTTCCGCCTTGTCAGCCACTTCGGCAGGGAGCCCCGTCCCTTTCGGCGAAGACGACCCGTCGTCCCCGCAACCGATAAATGCAACACCGAGCACCCCCACAAGGGCGCAGACCACAAAACTTTTGGCAAATGAATTCTTCATAAAAAACCGTCGTAATGATTTACCCCCTAAAAAATAACAAGGCGGCATGCAAAATTCCACCCATAAACGCACCGAAAAAAACATTTTTCGTCGTATTTTTACCGAAAATTTTCTATATGACTCACTGTGAGACATATAGGAAAAATTTCTGTGTCCGCACGACGAAATCTTCATTTTTACCGTTTTTTTCCCTTTCAAAAAATTTGAAAAAATCTGCCCAATTAGGTAAATTTGAAGAAGCCCTATGAAACCAATATCCGACTACAAAGATTATCGCCTTTATATCAGGGACTTCTACGAAGAGCGCAAGATGATGACCGGCCTGTCCTGGCGCGGCTTCAACAAGATGGCCGGATACGCCAGCACAAAGTTCTTGAAACTTGTCTGCGACGGGAAGTCGAAATTGAGCTGCGTCGGAGCCGCCCGCGTGTCAAGTGCCATGGGTCTTTCCAAGATCCAGACGTCCTATTTTTTGGCAATGATCACCTACTGCAACACTCCCGTAGAAAAGAAAAAGCAGGAAGCTCTTGAACTCATGGAATCCATAGCGAAGGACAACAAGGTCAGGATTGTAGAGGGCGACGCCTACGATTACTTCAAGAACTGGTGGAACCCCATCCTGAGGGAACTTGCGCCCAGGGTTGCCGTCGCTACGCCGTCAAAGTTGGCTCAATTATTCTACGAGAACGTAACTCCCGAGAACGTGAGGAACTCCCTTACCTTCATGGTGCAGGCGGGGTTCCTGAAAGAGCACAGAAACAGGTATGTGCAATCCGACAAGGCGATTCTGGGTTCTTCTGAAAAGATTCCAAAGGCAATCCGCAACATGCACAAACAAATGGCAAGGTTCGCGGAGAAGGCCATCGAGAATTTCCCGGTATCCGACCGCAACTTTTCGGGAATGACGGTTGCCGTAAACCGGGAGGCATACGAGCGGATTGTAAAGGAACTCGACATCTGCCGCAAGAAGATTGCCGAGATTGTTTCTGCCGCAGAAGATTACGACCGGATTTACAGGGTGAACTTGCAGTTGTTCCCGCTGACGAAAGAGATTGAAAAATGAAATGGTTTCCGAAAATCCTATCCATCACGTGTCTTGCGTTCCTGTTCTACACCGCTTGCAGCGATTCAGACAAGAAAATCGCCAACGGCTATACCGAAGAGCAAAACGCCACGAACCTGGATAGCGCCGCCTACGCAAGGCTGATGACGTGGGAACCCAAGGTCGCCCTGAGGCTCGTGGAAGTCAAGGACAAGGAACGGGGTTTGTCGTGGTTCGATGTCGATTTTACCACAGCCGCCAAGCCCTACTACGAGCATGCTAGCGAAACCATCGGCGAAGCCTGCACCGTGAACCTGTATGCCGAACAGAACGGCGTCCGCATAAACTTGACTCGCACCTACAAGAAGAACATCTATACGGAATTTTTGAATCGGGATTCGCTGGACGCTGTAGTGGAGGATCACCTGGACAATTCTTACGGCGACAGTGCCACAGCAAGTTGCCGGGCGGATTCTACGGCCTTCGCAGACTACTGTGCCGAAAACGGCGGGGCCGTGACGGACCTTTTCAAACTGGACCGTTGCAGCGTGCTTCACTTGACATGCGTCATGAAGTTCACGCCGAAAGTTGCCGCCGATGAATACTTGCAGGCTACGGCCAAGAGAATGAAGGATATCTGCATTGCCGAGTTCTACGCCCCGGGAGAAGACGCTGAAGCCGATTCCACGCTCCTTGTGGACAAGCGGGACGGTCAAGTGTACAGGACGGTAAAAATCGGCGAACAGGTGTGGATGGCGGAGAACCTGAACTACGCCTATCGGGCTTCTTCGGAAACCATGGATTCCCTCAGTTACTGCCCGGAAGGAAATCCCGCCAACTGCGAAAAATACGGGCGGCTCTATACATGGGCCGCGGCAGTGGGCTGCACCGAAGAGCCCTGCGATATCGGGCGCAATGTCCAGGGGATATGCCCAGAGGGCTGGCGCGTGCCGAACCTTGACGACTTCGAGATTCTCGAAGAAGAAATGGGCGGGCGCGACGTCGCCGGGAAAAAGGCGGCGGCAGAAGAGTTCATGGGAACGGACGATTACGGGTTTACGGCACTGTTCCCGGGTTATTCCGTTCAGCCGCCCGAAACGGAAAGGCAGGAAAAGTATTTCGGCTACGGGGCCTTCTTTATCATGACTTCGACGAACATACAGCATTGGAGACTCCTTTTCGGCGATACCAGCTCGATTGTCCAATTGGCTTCGCCATACGCATTCGAATCGCTCCGCTGCATAAAGGGCGCGGCGACGGATATTCCCTGGGGCGCCGTGGACCCTGCTCAGGTTGTCGCCGGGACCTTCACGGACGAGCGCGACGGGCGGACTTACGCCACCACGACGATAGGCTCGCAGACCTGGCTGGCCGAGAACCTGAAATACAAGGGGAATTTCACGAGTTACTGCTACGAAAACGACGACGAGAACTGCGAAAAATACGGCAGGATGTATTCTCCCGACGACGCCAAGACGGCCTGCCCAGAGGGTTGGCGGCTGCCGTCCGCCCAGGACTTTGTAGACCTGGAGGATAACACCGGGAAGGACATGACTGCTCTCAGGACGACCGAAGGCTGGGAAAGCGGAAACGGAAACGATCTTTACGGATTCAGCCTTTACCCGGCAGGACGCTACAGCATCATCGGGAACACCCCGGAATTCGTGCAAATGGGAGTGGCGGCCTACCTATGGACGGACACGGAAAGCGAATTCGGGACTCTCGTTTTTGACGGACTCAATATCGGTTACCCGACAACGTCCATGACATCGGGCAACTACCTGAATGTCCGATGCGTAATGGATTAAGGGGGAAGCCTCCCCCTCATCAAAGCCTTGCCCAACCATTGTCATGCCCGCTGTCATTCTGGAGCGAAGCGATAGAATCACGGGCACCTCCGACCCTAACCAGCATCACCATTAAGCAATAGGGCAAGTCTTTGCCTACCCCCTCTGCGGGGAGTCCCCCGC
>JAFVTX010000042.1 GCA_017503015.1 Fibrobacter sp.
GGGTAAGAACGCGCTGTTTACGCTGCTCATCTTCGTGGGCGCGCCGATTGCGCAGACAATCTACGGCATGTTGCTGATGATGTACATCCTGAACAAGTCTCAGGCGGCTCCGGCCAACTGGGCTGCATACCTGGGTGTCGGCATCTTCGGTGGCATCGGCATGATGGCCAGCGCCTGGTACGTGGGCAAGTCCGCTGCGGACGCCTGCAACGCCCTCGGCGAAACCGGCAAGGGCCTCGTGAACTACCTGATGGTGCTTGGCGTCGGCGAAACCGTCGCGCTGTTCGTCATGGTGTTCTCCATGATGCTCGTATCGTAGGACAAAGTGGCGGGGCAGTGCCCCGCGTATGGTGTCATCCCCGCTATACGATACTTGGCAACTAGAATTGCGATGCAATTCGTTGCCATAGTAGAGTTATCCTCTTTGGGGAGAAGGCGGGGATCTCCCGTTATGTAAAAGGACTGCTCGGCGGTCCTTTTGTCGTTTGATAATCCATTGCAATACTTATATTGTACGGCGTGTTTAGATTACTTGTCGCCACCCTGTGTTCCTTGCTGTTCTTGGCAGGGTGTTCTGCGCTGAAAGACGATTCCGGAAAGAAACACCTCTTTTGGAAGGTTTCTGATTCCAATTCGACCGTTTACCTTTTGGGAAGTCTGCATTTTGCGGATTCTTCTTTTTATCCGCTGGATTCCGTCATCGAAAACGCATTTGACCGCTCGGAAGAACTTGCGGTAGAGATAGACGTGACCGATGATTCCATTTCGCGGCAAATTTCCTTGATAACGGAACAGCAAGGCTTTTTCCATGATGGAAGTGTTCTCGATAGTGTCATTCCTGCAAGCGTTTCAAAATCTCTTGATAGCCTTTGCTTGGCGTGGAAACTGCCATTAGGTTCGTTTAGTCGCTACAAGCCACTGTCGGCGGGGATGACCGTGACTGCTGTTGGAATTATGCGCTTGGGCTATGACGCAAAATTGGGAATTGATGTCCATTTTCTTGAAAGGGCTCGTGACGCCGGCAAAAATGTCGTCTCGCTGGAAACGGTAGAGGAACAGGCTTTTGTGCTTACGGGAGACGACGATTCGGATTCGTTGGGGATTTTCTATCTAGAAACTATCCTTAGGGAAACGCCTTCTCTTGATTCTGCCACTAGGGGCATGATGCGTGCCTGGAAAGCGGGAGATGACTCGCTGTTTTGCGTAAACATGAATTTGGATACGGCGAAGCTGAGTCCCGCAGATTCCCTGTTCAAAAAAGAAATAAACGAACGCATATATTACTCCCGTAACCAGAAGATGGCAGAAAAAATAGCGGACTTCTTGACAGAAGACCGCAATATGTTTGTGGTTGTGGGGGCGGCACACCTGGCCGGCAATCACGAGAATGTCATTGACCTTCTTCGAGCCAAGGGTTTTGTTATCGAACAGTTATAGTTTTTGCTATATACAAAAAGCCCTCTCTTTCGAGAGGGCCTTCGCGGGATAGACGAGGCTTGAACTCGCAACCTCCGGCGTGACAGGCCGGTGCTCTAACCAAAATTGAGCTACCACCCCATTGTGGTTTGCCCGGTTTCCCAAGCAACGGAGCAAATATATAAATGTAGATTCACTCTGTCAAGGGAAAAAAGGGCTGTTTTTGACAAAATAGGCTATTTTTTCTTCTTTTTGGACTCCAGCCATTCGTCGAAGGTGATGCTGCGGTCCAGCACGCCGTCGGGCGTCAACTCCAGCACGCGGTTTGCCACGGTCTGCACGAATTCGTGGTCCTGGGAGCAGAAGATGATGGGGCCCTGGAAGGCGGTGAGGCCGTTGTTGAGGGCGGTGATGGCTTCCAAATCCAGGTGCGCGGTCGGTTCGTCGAGCAACAGGCAGTTTGCGTTGCTGAGCATCATGCGGCTGAGCATGCAGCGCACCTTCTCGCCACCGGAAAGGACATTTGCCGATTTCAGGGCTTCTTCGCCGGTGAAGAGCATGCGGCCGAGGAACCCGCGGATGAAGGTTTCGTACTGTTCCTTGCTGTACTGGCGCAGCCAATCCACGAGGGAGAGGTCTGTATTGAAATAGGCGTCGTTGTTTTTGGGGAAGTAGCTGTAGCTGATGGTGTTGCCCCACTTGAGTACGCCTCCGGGGGCCTTGGTTTCTTCGGCGATGAGCTGGAAGAAGGCGGTCTTGAGGGTATCGTATTCACCGACGAGGGCCACCTTGTCGCCGCTGTTCAGGCTGAAGTCGAAGTTCTTGCAGATGATGCCGTCGCCGCCGTCGATGGTGGCGTTCTTGACTTCGAGCACGATCTTGCCCGGTTCGCGGTCCATCTTGAAGTTGACCCACGGGAACTTACGGCTTGATGCCGGCATTTCTTCAACGGTCATCTTGTCGAGGAGCTTCTTACGGCTGGTGGCCTGCTTGGCCTTGGCGGCGTTAGAGGCGAAACGGCGGATGAACGCCTTGAGTTCTTCGATCTTTTCTTCGGCGCGACGGTTCTGGTCCTTTCTCTGCTTCTGGGCCAATTGGCTTGCTGCATACCAGAATTCGTAGTTACCACCGTAAATGTTGATCTTGCCGTAGTCGATATCGCAAGTGTGAGTGCAGACCGCGTTCAAGAAGTGACGGTCATGGCTCACCACGATTACGATGTTTTCGAAGCGTTCCAAGTAATCTTCGAGCCAGCCGACGGTTTCCAAGTCCAAGTGGTTCGTTGGTTCGTCGAGCAAGAGAATGTCCGGGTTGCCGAACAGCGCCTGGGCGAGGAGCACGCGCACCTTGAGACCTGCGTCCAAGTCGGCCATGAGGCTGTAGTGGAATTCTTCGGGAATGCCGAGGCCCTTCAAAAGCACTGCGGCGTTGGAATCCGCTTCGTAGCCGCCGATTTCGCCGAAGCGAGTCTCGATTTCCATGGCCTGCATGCCCTGTTCTTCCGTCATTTCGGGGAGTGCATAGAGTTCGTCGCGTTTCTTGCCCAGCTCGTAGAGTTCGGGGAAGCCCATCATGACGGTTTCGAGAACGGTATTCTGTTCGTAGGCGAAGTGGTCCTGCTTGAGAACGGCGATACGTTCGCCCGGGTCCTTGGTGACTTCACCGGTGTTGGGCTCGAGTTCGCCCGAAAGAATCTTGAGGAATGTTGACTTTCCGGCGCCGTTCGCACCGATGACTCCGTAGCAGTTGCCGCGCTTGAACGAGAGGTTCACTTCCTTGAAGAGAACGCGGCTACCGTATTGAAGACTGACATTAGAAACGTTGAGCATGGGCCAAAGATAGTAAAAGATGAGTGCCACGGCAAAACAATATTGTTTTGACATGGCCGAATCGCACTATCTACATTTCGAAGAAATGTCAAGATAGTAAATTAGGATCTAGGATTTAGATTCTAGGGGCTAGAGAGGATTCTTTTTTCAGATGATGTTTTCAACGGTAAGGGATTCGCCTTGCACGCGGAACTTGATTTCGTGTTCGGCGAATTTCAGTCCGTAGATTCGGGAGGGGTCGTCCTGGTAATGGGGGCGTGGGTCCTGCCGCAACAGTTCAATCAGGGCGTGGCGTTTTTCCGCCGGAATTTTCTGGAGCTCGGCATCAGGAATTTCCACCTGTAGCCTGGATTCCGGAGCGGTTGCCGCAAAGCCCCCCAC
>JAFVTX010000043.1 GCA_017503015.1 Fibrobacter sp.
GGCATGCGGCGGGAGCGAGGGGGAGGCTTCCCCCGACACATCGTGGAAATGCGAAACCATAGATTTGTCGACAGGCGAAATCAGTCCTTCCGATTCAGGCTATCCGAATTCCGAAATCCGAATTCCGAATTCAGCCCCAAAGAAATCCGTTCTCTACCTCAGCGGCGGCGAGCGTTCTCCCTGGTTCCACCTGGGCGTGCTCTATGCCATCGAAACCTACAAGGTCCGTATCGATTCCGTGGTGGGTACGTCGTGGGGCGCTTTTGTGGGTTACCTCTGGACTCACGGCATGACCCTGGACGATATCCAGCGAGTGCTGCTGGACCCGTACCTGCAGGGCTACGTGGGCCACAATATGTTCGACGACCTGTACAATAAAAAGCAGGAGCAGGCCAGGTGGCCCATTTCTCCCGACGGCGTGCCCAGCCTGCGTTACCGTTTTGCGTTGCAGCCAGATTCGTCCATGACCTTGCGGAAAATTCCCAAGTCCTTTGAACCGGATACTTCCGCCCACAGGTATGCCCTTGCAAAGCTCCGCTTTCAAGAAGCCATGAACCGAGTACCTCGCGGGGCGGTGATTCCCTTTACGGTGCTTGGCTGTAACGGCGAACAATGGAATACTTCGGAGTATGTGTTCAAGAGTCTCCCGCTGGTTGAAAACTACAACTCCGGAGAACTGTGTCCGGGGCTTGCGGAACCCTATGAAGATGTTTACGACCAGGTTCCCATTATTTCGGTAGGCATCCCCCGGGTGGCTCTTGCTTCCGTGTCGTCCTGGAATTCTCCCTGGCAGCGTATCCTTTTCGAAAAGCCCCTGCAGAGTTTGTCTTATCAGGAGTCGGGGGTGGTGCTCCGCGCCCATTACGCTACGGATTCTTCTTATACGGCATGGATTCAGGCGGGGTTCTCTGCCTTGGAACGCCACGCTACGGAACTAATCCCTTTCAGGAACGACTCGCTGGACTATTTGACTTTCAAGAAGGTGGCTGCCCCATGGTTCAAGTTCAAACCGTCATTTGACAGCCTGTCTGCAGAAACACATTCCACTATAGCCTCTTATTGGAACGAAAGCGACACGGGCATGGTGGCGCCCGAAAATTTCTTGAAAGAAATTTCCAAGGAGCCTGCCTACGATTCCGTTTCCTTTGACATGTTGCCGACGGGAAACGTGCTGGTGGGGGCGAAGGTCGCCCCGACGGTAGATGTTTCTGTGGGCGGTTTCGGGTCCAATGCTATCGGGCCACACGCTTACGGCGATGTGACGCTCTCCTTCGTGAACCAGATGGATATCGCCCTCGGGGTTTCGGGATTCGTAGGCCCAAGGTCATACGGCGTAAGTCCCAAGCTGGAAATTTCCCGCCTGTGGAACAGGGACTGGTCGGTAGGGCTCCGCTATGACTGGCAGACCCTGCGGCCTTTTGAATCTTACCTGGAAGACAATGCGTATTTCACGACGCCTCGCGGAGAAAAACGAAGCGACTTTAACATGTGGGTAGATTACCACTTGACAGCCCACCAGGTGACATCGCTTACATTCATGTTGGGAGACAGGACTATTGATTTTGCCCAGGTGTACCGGATGGACGATTTGGAAACATGGCCCGTTTCACCGTCTCTCCAGTACCGTTATGCCGAAGGCGATACCGATCCGTTCTTCTCGTATGGCGGACAGTCCCTGTTCCTGGAATGGGGACTCCAGTCCGTGCGTTACAAGATTGACATTGCGGACCTGATTCCCATATACCACAAGCTTTCTCTGGAAATGTACGCCAGCCGCTCACCGGTATCTTTCTTGACGCTGGGGCTTTTCCTGGGCGGCGGCCTGGATACGTTCCACGACGAAGGACACGGCTATGTCTACCCAAAGTCGACGGGTATCAAGCCCATGGATAACTTCTACCGCAGGCGTGTTGCGGCCACCCCCTGGACCGGGGAATGGTACAATCCGGAACTGCTAAGCCATCACTATGGACTCGTCCGCATAAACCTCGGGCTCCACAAGGGAATGTTCGGCATGTGGGTGTTTGGCGCCTACGTGCGGGATTTCGAAGAGAATCCGACGGCGCATCTCGGTGCGGACAAGTTTATTCTGGAACCGACGCTTCGCTTCGCGTACAAGTCCATCTCAGTATCTGCGGGAATGTCCCGCCTGGTGGACCGCGAAACTCTCGACGAGCTGGGTGACGTGATGGACTACACCTTCTTTGTCCGCGTCGGGAATTATAGTTTCTAGGGGCTAGGGGTTAGGATCTAGGGGCTAGGATCTAGGGGCTAGGATCTAGGGTCTAGGATCTAGGATCTAGGGGCTAGGTAGTAGGTTGTAGGCTGTAGGTATTAGGGTCGCGGGTCTCAAGAGATGTCATCCTCGCGAACCTTCTTCGTCATCCTCGCGCAGGCGAGGATCCGCTTGCATTTTTCATACCACACACCTCACACCTCACTCCCCCCTATTCTTCGCCGCTACGTCCTTGAACTTGTTGTGGTCGCTGAGTGTATTGCTGAAGAAGTGGGTGCCCGAACCGTCGTCTTTTGCAACAAAGTAAAGTGCCTTTGTGTCGGCGGGGAATAGTGCTGCTTCAATGGCCTTGCGACCCGGATTAGAAATGGGGCCGGGCATCAGGCCCTTGAACTTGCGGGTGTTGTAGGGACTGTCGCTGTTGAGCTGGCTCTTGTAGATGGGCCCGGTCAAGTTCCTGAAGATGAACCGCACTGTGGGGTCGGCCCCCAGGGGCATGCCAATTTCAAGCCTGTTGTGAAAAACGCCTGCAATCAAGAACCGCTCGTCGGGCTTACCGGTTTCTTCTTCTACTACGCTAGCAAGTGTCAGCACCTTGTGCCAGTTGCCGAGAGTCGCCCACTTGGAGCCTGGCTTTCCTTTCATCTCGTCCCGTACCTTCAGGTTTGCTGCCACCATCTGTCTGATGATAGTCTCTTCGTTTGCATCGATGGCAAAGGGGTAGGTGTCGGGCAGCAGGTAGCCTTCCAAGGAGTTTGCATCTACGCCCAGGGACTGGGCGAACTTCGGGTCCTGGACCAACTTGTTCCAGCGGTCCTCGTTCAAGTCGGGAAACGCCTTTTTCAGGTAGGCGGGAATCTCCCAGCTAGCCCGACCTTCGGGGATGGTCACCTTGCGTACGGCGTTCTTGCCGCTTGCAAGCAGGGCGAAAATCTGTTCCAGGGTCTGCCGTGGTGGGATTTCATACCATCCTGCCTTGAGGCTTGGCTTGTCCATTTTGTTCCGGACCTTGAATGCCAGTCCGTCCTTCCAGACCCCTTTTTCTTGTAAAATTTGAGATACTTTGGCCGCCGAACTGCCCTTGGGAATCTCCAAAAGCACGGTTTCTTGGTTGTCGGATACCGCATTTATGCGTTTTTTTCCTTGAAAAAAGGCAAAAATCGCCAAAATGACCAGCAAAAGCACGAAAATGGTAAAAATCTTCTTCATATCGTAAAAATTTAAAAGAAAATCTCCCAATTTGCCAAAATAAAAGGTATATTCCTACTGCATAGTTGTATATTTTACCATGTTTATTGAGGAATAACATGAAAAAGGTTTTATTTGTTGCTCTTTCCCTGATGGTGGCTGCTGCTTTTGCTGCCCCGAACAAAGTGAAGTCCAAACTGGGCGATATCGACTTGACCAAGGAAAAGGGCGGTGGATCTGTGGTTTGCACCGCAGGCTTTAACGACGAACTTACCATCGTCAAGGACGGTGACACCGAAGTGTTGGTCAAGGGTAACTGCGGCCAGGGCTGGGTGGCCAAGTCCAAGGTGGAATACGTTGCTCAGGCCGCTGGCGACAAGTCCATGAAGTTGGAAGGCGTGGACGTGGTCGGCTGGCTCGATAACCCCAGCGCCGTGTTCGTGTTGGAAAACGATGACATCGACTTCGACGGTGTGAACATCGACCGTGACTTCAAGGAATACCTGCAGCACACGATGGACCGCGAACAGATGGAAATGCACAACAACGAAAACTAAGTTGTCTGTGTAGCAGCATTGTCATCCTCGCAAAGGCGAGGATCTGTTAGAGATAGCCCCGGCCTTGCGCTGGGGTGTTTTTTGTTATTAAAGAATGTGCTCGATTGTGGTGCCCCAAGACAAGATAGAATGTGTCGTGTTTACATCAGCAACAGATTGTTACCATAATTTGACTTGAATAATGCTGTCTCTGAAATTATTTTTAAGACGGTATATATCACAAATCTAGAGATGGGTATTGTATGAAAAGGACTCTTTTCCTTCTCCTGGCCATGTGCCTTGTTTCCCTTTCTTTCGGGCGCGTGGGCCCCGTAAGCCAGTATGGCCAGCTGATGGCCGGCAAGGCCGGCAGCAAAGGCCAGATTTACGGCTCCTGTGAGGGCATTAAATCTGGTAAAGAAGTGGCCGTGCAGGGCATGAGTCTCTTCTGGGCTATTTCTAGCGACGTGGGTTCCCCTTTCTGGACATCCAGCATTGTGAAAGGTCTAGTAGAAAAGCAGAATATCCAGATTATCCGCGCTCCTATGGGTGTAGACGAGAACTGGGGTTCCGGCAACTACTTCAGTGACATGAACAAATACCAGAGCTTGATGAATGCCGTGGTACAGGCGGCTATCGACAATGACATCTATGTGATTATCGACTACCATAGCCACAAGGCTAGCGATAACGTCAACAACGCAAAGACTTTCTTCAGCTACATGGCTCAGAAGTGGGGCGGCTATGACAACGTGATTTTTGAGGTGTTCAACGAACCTACTTCTCAGTCTTGGGGTACCATCAAGACTTATGCGGAATCCGTCATCGAAACCATCCGCCAGTATTCCGACAACTTGGTGCTGGTGGGTAACCCTGATTGGGACCAGCACCCCGATTATGCCATCAACAATACGGTTCGCGACTCCAAGAATAACGTGGCCTACACGTTTCACTTCTATGCGGGTTCCCACTCTGTGGGTGGCGAAGGCGCAAATGCCGACCGAGCCATGAATAATGGCCTTTCCGTGTTTGTCTCCGAATGGGGTACGGTGAATGCAGACGGTGGTGGCGGAGTCAGCGGTAATTCCTCTAGCTGGCTTGAATGGATGAATAATAACAAACTTTCTGGTGCCAACTGGTCTGTTTCCAACAAGAACGAGGGAGCCTCTTACTTTAGTGGCAGCGCCTGGAACTATTCCAATAGTGGCCAGTGGGTGAACACCAACATCTTCTCCAAGCTCCCCAAGTCTTACACGAAGTGTGGAAATGCTCCTTCATCTAGCAACTCCAATCCCACGTCTTCGGCGAGCAATCCGAATTCTTCCGCCTCTCAGGGAGGCACCAACAAGCCCCTGGTAGTGGACAATTTTGAAGACGGCAACTACACCTCTCTTTGGAACAGCCCGTGGACCACCTACAACGACAATAAGGACGGCGGTCGCTCTACTATAGATACCTCCATGGCTGCAGGCAATAGCTCTTCCAAGGCCATCAAAGTGAATTATTCTTTAAGTAAGGCTAATTATGCATATAGCCCATTTGCGGGCCTTGTGGTTTCGGCCAATGCTGATGAAGTGACTCCAGAAGATTTATCGGCTTGTACGGCGATCCAGTACGATTACAAGGGTGATGCACATGACTTTAGAGTCCAATCCACTATTGATGTAGAATTCAATTATCACAAGTCTGCGGCAAATGCAAGCTCCGGTTGGAAAACCAAGACTGTTTATTGGGACGACTTGGCTCAGGAAACGGGTTGGGGCACGCCGGCGGATATTTCCAATGTGCGTAAAGCCGTTACCGCTTTCAGCTGGCAGTTCCAAGGAACCTCAGGTACTACCGGCACCCTGCAGATAGATAACGTGAAGTGCCTGGGCCTTAAGGAGGCCAGTTCCTCCAGTGTGGCACAGTCTTCTTCTAGCGTGAAACCGTCTTCTAGTTCCGTACAGTCTTCTTCTAGTGTAAAACCATCTTCTAGCTCCGTAGCTTCTTCCAGTAGCGCCAAGCTGGTGATTACCGGAAACTTGACGCAGACGGTGCTTCGTGGAGGCTCTATAAGCCCGGTAATCTTTACGAATGTCAATAGCTTCCAGAGGAATTCTCAGAATGTCTATTACCTGAATATGACTCGTTCCGGCAATGTACTTACCTTGGACGCTGTTGTTCCCACAAGTGCGAACTTGGGAACCTTCCGTGAAAACTTTACGGTGAACGGAACGGCCTACACAATGGTGCTGACTGTAAACGACATCTCCAGCAGTTCTGTCCAGAGTTCGTCTTCCGTCAGTTCTTCTTCGCAGACTCCTGCAAGCTCAGCTGCAGCAAGTTCCGCTTCCGTGAGCAACGATTGGCAGTCCAACACCCAGCTTACGGTCAATAGCAATGGTGACGCGGTTATTGGTCAGTCGAATGGATGGACTCCCGACCGCGTAGTAACTAAGGGATTGGGCGAGGTTGAAGCCAACAAGTCTTACACCTTGAGTTTTGATGCCTCTATCCAGTAGAACACCATGGACATGGCCGTTTCGTTGAATTCCTATTGCAGTGGCACTGTGGAATTGGATGCAAGCGAAGGTGTTCAAGCCTATACTTGTACCTTCAAGGCTACCAAGAACGAAAACGTGGTGTTGACCTTGACCATGCCAGGTTCCCGCTGGGAATCGGTGACAATTTCCAACCTTTCCCTGAAGTTGGCTGATGGTCACGAGGTGCTGTCCAGTTCTTCTGTAGCTCCTTCTAGTTCTTCAGCGGCAGTAGTAAAATACGATATCAAGTTTGTCGTAAACGGGAAGGTTATCCAGACGATCAAGGTGGCAGAAGGTGAAATTCCCGAGGCTCCTGCAAGCGTAGAACTGCCCAAGAATGATGTTCAGTACAGTTACAGCTTTGGCGGTTGGACTCCGGAGATTGTTGCTGTTACAGGCCCCGCCACCTACACGGCCAATATCGTTCAGACAATCAATGCCTACAAGATTACCTTCCTCAATTACGACAATTCGGAACTGTGGTGGGCCGAAGTGAACTATGGAAAGGTTCCTGTGTATGGCGGACCCGAGCCGACTCGTGAACCTAGTAAGTCTTACCGTTATGAATTCAAGGGCTGGAATCCCGAACTGAAAAAAGTTGTGGGCAAGGCTTCTTACACTGCCACCTATAACGAAATTCCCTTGAGCGAAAGTTCTAGTTCTGCTCAGGTGTCCAGCAGCAGTACCGAAACGAGCAGTTCGTCTGTTGCTTCCAGCGCTTCTACCGGAGTCGTTGTCACCGGAAACCTTACGCAAAATGTGGTCAAGGGTGCCGAATTTGAGACGGTTACGTTTACGAATGTGACTTCGTTTACCAAGGAGACGTACTACATTTGGTGGCTTTCTTATGATTACGTGGGCAATACACTCACCATCAGCAATTCTCAGTCGACACAGTGGCTGCAGGCCGGTGATTGGAACGAAAAGATAAATGTCAACGGGACCACGTATGAAATCCAGGTGACCGTGGTGGAGCCGGAATCCTCTGCGGCCTCTAGCTCCAGTTCCAATGAAACATCTAATTCTAGCACAAGTAGTCCGAGTTCTAGCTCCAGTGCCGTGACTCCGGCCTCCAGTGGTTCTTCGACGATGGCCTTGCGCGGGGCTGTGAAGTTCCCCGTTTCTGTGGTCGTGAATGGCCGTACGCTCCTGATTGAGGGTGGCCAGGCTACTGTTGAGGTGTTCGACCTTCAGGGCCGTCCGCTAGCTCGCTTCATCCAGGTATCCGGTGCTGTAGAGCTTACAAAGTTCAATGCCGGTAGCTATATCCTGCGGGTCAAGTCCGGCACTCAGGTGCAAAACCGCAAAATCACGCTAAATTAAGCGTTTTTGCCTAAAAGATGTCGTTGCCCCTGGTCCTTGCGACTAGGGGCTTTTACATTTTTTTACAAGGAAAAAAAGAGTTTTGAAATTATTTTTAATACGAATATACATGGGAAATACACGGGTGTTGTTATGAAGAAAGCTTTTGCTTTGGCGCTGTCGCTTTTGGCGGCGTTTGCGTTCGCCGCCTTTGACGAAAGTCATTTCAATTATGGGCGGCAATGGAAAGGTGAACTTAAAGGCGTTAATCTGTCTGGGAAGGGCCTTTCCCATTTGGCAATGTATATCGGTGATGGCAGCCGTGATATATACAATCCTTATTGGGAAGGGGAGATGTTGAAGGCGGCTAAAACCTATAACCTGACGCCGGTATTTTATGCATATGTGATTGCGGAATGGGATAAGCATTTGGGATATGTCGATTGCGATGTGGGATCGCCCAACCATTGCACCAACGGGGCACAAACTATCCGTACGCAGTGGAGTACAATCCTTTCGCGCTATACGGAAATGGCACAAGGAGTAGCGAATGATTTTGGAACGTCTGGAACCACCATCTGGCTTATTGAACCGGACTTTTTCCAGTATTCCGCCTCGGGAGATGCCCGTTCTAACTTTAATCAGGTCGGTGGCGGCATTCCTGACGATAGCCTTTGCGGTAAGTACTTTAATGATATTGTAAATGCAATCAAGTCCAAACTCCCCAATGCCAAAATAGCAGTAGATATTTCCCCATGGATGAACGACTTTGTCACTACTTGGTATGCCAAATTCGACGCGTCTAAGGTGGATTACCTATTTACTTCGGGTGGTCGTACGCAGGGTGATCAAAATCGCATTCGTGGTGATAATGGAAACACGATGACATGGGCCCAGGCCAGCGAGGCCATGGGAGGTAAGAAGATTATCGCTGATGACGGTTATGGTGTAGGTGGTACAAGTAATAATGATTATCAGGATTGGATGAACGTGAATAACCTGAATAGCCGTATTTCTGACGGTGTCATCGGCATAACCATTCAGGATCCGGGTGATGGTTTTTATGAATTTGCGGCACAGCATCCCATTTCTCTCGGCGGTGGCGGAGGAAATTCTTCCAGTTCAACCGCACAGAGTTCTTCTAGCAGGCCGTCCAGCTCGTCGGCGGCACCCACACCCAGCAATTTGACCGCACTCATCGACAACTTTGAAGACGGCAATGAAATTTCTGAATGGGGCGGTGAGTGGTCCGCGTATACTGATGCCGATGATGGTGGACAGTCCACTGTCACGACGTCTTTCTCCACGGGGTATAGTTCTTCGAAGGCTCTAAAGGCGTCCTATGCATTGGAAAAGGGCAATTTGTCATATGACCCGCAGGTGGGTATAACGGTTGACTTGCTTGCAGACAAGAGCACTGTCAATTTGAATTCTTGTACAAGTATCAGTTACTATTACAAGGGTGCCGCCCATTCGGTGCGTATGGAGTCTCCTTTGGTGACAGATTATGCATACCATCAGGCATCTGCCGCCACGACAAATAGCTGGACCAAGAAAACGGTGACACTCACTTCCATGACCCAGCCCGACTGGACGAAAATGATTGTTGATGTGAATTCGGCTCGGCAGAATGTGAAGGCTTTCAGTTGGCAGGTTTCCGGGACCACCGGTGCCACGGGTTCTCTGGAAATTGACAATGTCCGTTGCGAAGGGTTGCCCGAGGCAGCCTCCAGTTCTTCGGCAAAGTCCAGTTCCAGCGTTTCGTCCAGTTCGGCACGTTCCTCTTCAAGCGTTTCTTCCAGTTCAGTGGCGTCTTCCAGCAGCGTTTCGTCCAGTTCCGTCTCGTCTTCGAGTGTATCCAGCAGCTCGATGGTGTCTTCTAGTTCCGTTGGGGAGGAATGGAATTCCAACACCCAGTTGACCATCAATAACAATGGTAGTGTGACTATCGGTCAGTCCAACGAGTATGCTGCCGCCCGTGTTGTGACCAAGGGTCTGGGCAACGTTGTTTCCGGAGAATCTTACACGTTGTCCTTTGATGCTACGGAGGGTTCAGGTGGCCAGGAAATGAATATGACGGTGGTTGTCGGGAGCTATTGCAACGATATTGCGACGATGACAGGTGGCAATACGACTCATGTTACCTGTTCCTTTACCGCCAATGCCTCGGAGTACTTGGTGCTTACCCTTGGTATGCCCGGTAATCGTTGGGAAGAGATAACCATTAGCAATTTCTCCTTTGAGACAAATGGTCCTCTTGAGACTTATACCATTACCTTCAAGAACGGCAATGTCACTTTGCAGACGGTAGAAGTGGAACAGGGTACTATCCCTGAGTATACTGGGGCTGAACCGACAAAGACGGCAACGGACCAGTACACCTATACATTCCAGGGCTGGAATCCGGCATTAGCTGCAGCGACAGGAAATGCGACATATCAGGCTGTCTTTAGCGAGGTGACAAATTACTACTCCATCAGGTTCCTGAATGACGGAGCCGTGTTGGCTACGCAATCTGTAGCCTACGGGACAATGCCTGTATATTCCGGTGCAACGCCCACTAAGGAGGCCGATGCCAGCTACACCTACGCATTTGATGGTTGGAATCCGGAAATTGTCGCTGTTACGCAGGATAAGGATTATACGGCCAAGTTCAAGGGAACTAAGAAAAAATATACTGTGACCTTCGTGAATGGTGACGGTACATCCAGCAGTAGCCAGGTGGAATACGGCGAAACGCCTGTCGCACCTGCGGGCAAGACGCCTGCCAACGATGCACAGTACAGCTACATCTTTGCGGGCTGGACTCCGACTTTGACCGCGGTGACGGAAGATGCCGTTTATACCGCCACCTACACCTCTACGAAGAACAAGTACACCATCACCTTTGTGAACGGTGACGGTACAGAGACCTCGGCAGAGGTGGAGTATGGTACGGTGCCTGGGGCCCCCGAAAGCAAGACCCCGGCCAACACGGCCCAGTACACCTATACGTTTGTAGGCTGGAATCCTGAAATCGTAGCTGTGACAGGTGCAGCAACCTATACCGCCGTGGTGGACAGTTCGCTGAACAAGTACACTGTAACTTTCGAGGACGAAGACGGCACGGTCATTCACACTGCTACGTATCCCTACGGTACCATCGCGGCCGACATTGTAAAGCCTCGGGCACCCGAAAAGCCCGCTACCGAGGAATACACCTATGAGTTTAGCGGCTGGGATCCCAAGATTGCCGATGTCACGGGCAACGCCACTTACGCTGCCACCTACAAGAGCTTCAAGCGCAAATACACCATTACCTACCTGAACGAAGACGGATCAGTTTTCACGAAGGCGGAATACGAATACGGCACTCCGGCCAAGAGCCTTCAGCTTGCTGAAAATCCCACCAAGAAGGCCTCGGCCCAGTACACCTATGCCTTCGCAGGCTGGAACCCGACCTTGGCTAAAGTTACGGGAGAGGCC